>WJMR01000049.1 GCA_014727845.1 Ignavibacteriales bacterium | reverse complement strand
GTTATAGATCGCGCCGTGACGCGCGTCACGCCGGGCGCCTTGTGGCGCCGAGCGCTACGACTCCAATAGCGATATTTTGTATTTTGCGTTTGTGTCTTTCGTTATCTATAATGAAAGCTTAACTATATCGTTCAACAATAATAGGGATGTTCTATGTGGAAGCAAGTTTTGGGAGCGTTTATCGCGCTCGCCTTTGTTGGAACGGCGCTCGCGCAGCCGAAATTTAGTTCGATGAAGGTGATCACGAAAGACGGCGACGGCGGATGGAAAGTCGGCGTCGCGGATATGGACGGCGACGGCAATAAGGACGTCGTCTCTCTCTGGCGTAAAAAACCCAACGTGGGTTGGACGCCGAACATCGACGGGAAGAAATTCGGCGAGCATAAGATCTTCAAAAAATACTATTTGCGCGGAGCGGGATCCGACCTCGATCTCGGCGACTTCGACGGCGACGGCGACGTGGACGCGGTCGTGGCGGGAACGTCGCATTGGGAGCCGCACCTATACGTTAACAACGGCGTCGGCGAGCTCGAAAAGCGAAAGATAAAAGACGGGAAAGCCCAGCAGAACGCGCTCGAGTTTGGCGACGTGGACGGCGACGGCGATCTCGACGTCGTCATGGCCGGGAGCAGGTACGTCGCGTGGTATCCGAACGAAGGCGGCGGGAACTTCGGCGCGCGCGTCGATATCCGCGAGCTGAAGTATCAATACTCCGTCTCGACGGGCGACGTGGACGGCGACGGCGATCTCGACATCCTCTCGGCGTCGAAAGACGAGAGCGTCGTCGAGTTGCAGATTAACCAAGGCGAAGGGAAATCGTGGGCGACGAAAATCCTCACCCGCGACGTCGTCGAGCCGATGAACGTCTTGCTTTACGATATGGACGGCGACGGCGATCTCGACGCGCTGACGGTCGATAAATCCACCATTGGCTATTACGTCAACGAAGGAGACGGCTCCTTTAGCGCCAAGAAGACCGTCACCGACGCGCTGAACTTTGGCAGAGGCATCGCCGCCGGCGATTTCGATCTCGACGGCGACATCGACTTGGCGACGACCAACTACATCGGCAACTCGGTCATCGTGTACGAACGAGGCGAATTCGGCAACATCCACGTCATCGCCGAAGGCGTCGAGAAACCGAACGACGTCGTAGCCGAAGACGTTGACGGCGACGGCGACCTCGACTTGGTAATCGCTTCATTTGGAGAAGACCTTTACGCCTGGTTCGAGAATTACGCAAGATAATCGGATCGGATATTCTCGGCTTTCTCAAGGGCGGACGCGGTTGTCCGCCCTTGTTTTTATGCTTCAGCCCATCCCATTTGACTAAAAGAACTGACCGACCGAGCCCCGCGAAGGAGGTCATCCCGACTTGTCGGGGATTCACTTGCTACGCTCGTCCGGTTCTCTCGCCGCTAGGGAATCCCCCCGCCTCCCTTCGGTCGGCGACCCCCTTCAGAAGGGGGTATGATAAAAAGGGCGAGGCGCGGTCTTAATCTCTTTGCCCCCTGTTAAGGGGGCGGCGTAGCCCCGACGAAGGAGGGGCGAAGCGGGGGTTGCTCTTGCGGGGCGGCGGCTAAACGCGGCGCCCGGCGTTATTTTTGCATACAAAACATACTATTAGTATTATAGTCGCGGATTCACTAAGGCGACGCGGAATCGCCTTAAAAATCGGCTCCTATTTCCCTCTAATCTAATCGGGTATGTCATATGCTACGCTGGACCCTCATCTTCCTCGTATTCGCGCTCGTCGCCGCGCTCTTCGGCTTTACGTCGATCGCGGGCGCGTCGATTGAAATCGCGAAATTCCTCTTCTTCATCTTCCTCGCTATCTGGATAATCTCGCTTATCGTGGACGCCACGAGAAAGCGGAGATAGCCGATCCTTCATTCACGAAGGAGCCGCCACCTTCCCGCTTGGTTCGTAAAGCGTCGGGACTCGGCGCGGATGAATCTACTCGCTCGATAGACTCGTCGCTCGATCTCGATCTCGCCGCGCTCGACGCGCACGAGGTTGTAGGAGTTCCCCTCGCGACGCGTCCTATCCGATATCGAGACGCCGCTAAGCCCGAAGACCGTGTTCGCCGGCTCGGGCACGACGCGCGCCAACGCCTCGCCCGCCGAGCGGTGAAGATGACCCGCCAACGCCAAATCGAGGCGCTTGCCCGCGAACGCTTTCAGGAGCCGCTCGGCTCTGCCGAGCTTCCCGCCGCCCCGCGCTCTCGGGTGCGGCAAAATGTTGTGATGCACCGCCAGAACGTAGGTAAGGTCGTCGGGGAACTCCTCGAACTTCTTGCGGAGCGCGAAAATCTGTCGGACGGAAATACGCCCGCCCTTTATCGTAAGCGAGCGCGCGGTGTTGAGCCCCACGACGGCAATCTCGTCGTCCACGTATTCCGTACGCGCGTCGGGGAAGGCGCGGGAGAACTTGCGGAGCGGTTTGCGGAATCGGCGATAGAGATTATAGAGGGGAATGTCGTGGTTGCCCGGCACGACGATCTGCGGCGAGGGCGCCTCGGCGAGGTATTTGGCGGCGGCGACGAACTCCCGCGTGCGGGCGCGTTGCGTGAGATCCCCGCAGACGACGAGCAGATCGGGCGCGAGGGATTTCAGATCCGCGAGCAGCGCTTTAGCGACGAGCGGGTCCTCGGCGCCGAAATGGAGGTCGGAGACTTGCGCGAGCGTTCTCATAGCGTTATCACCGTTAGCGATTGTGGAAGCGAGCGGAAGCGAAGCGGCGGCTCGAGATCGGCGAGTTCGCCGTCGAGCGCGACG
>WJMR01000003.1 GCA_014727845.1 Ignavibacteriales bacterium | reverse complement strand
CCGCTTGGCCGTTGAGCTCCTGCGACGCCGACGCGCTCTCCTCGGCGTTCGCCGTGTTCTGCTGCGTCACCTTATCGACCTGGCTCAAGCCCGTGTTGATCTGCATGATGCCCTGCGCCTGCTCGTTCGACGCCGCCGCGATCTCCGCGACGATGTCCGCCGTCTTAGTCGAGTTCTCCGTCACCTCTTTCAGGATCTCGGCGGTCTCGTTGACGATCTCGAAGCCGTTCTCGGATCGCTTGATCGCCGTCTCGATCATCTCGGCGGTTTCCTTCGCCGCCTTCGCCGAGCGAGCCGCCAAGTTCCGAACCTCTTCGGCGACGACCGCGAAGCCCTTGCCATGGCGTCCGGCGCGAGCCGCCTCCACCGCCGCGTTCAGCGCCAACAGGTTCGTCTGGAACGCGATCTCGTCGATCACTTTGATGATCTTCGAGATGTTCTTCGACGATTCGTTGATCTCCGCCATCGCCTGCATCAGGTTCTGCATACCCTGATCGCCGCGCTCGGTGGATTTCCGCGCCTGCACCGCCAGCGCGCTGGCTTGGTTCGCGTTCTCGGCGTTCATCTTCGTCTGCGAGCTCAACTCGTTCATCGAGCTCGAGATCTCTTCGAGCGACGCGGCTTGCTCGGTCGCGCCTTGCGAGAGCGATTGACTCGCGTCGGCGACTTGCGAGGATCCCGCGAGCACTTCTTCCGAAGTGGCGCTGACCGACTGAAGTATCTGGTTAATGTTATTGACCAAGGCGTTGACGCTCTCTTGAAGCGCTTGGTGATCGCCGCGATAGCTTCCCGTCATCGAGGAGGTCATATTGCCCGTCGCCATCTTCTCGAGCACGCCGGACGCTTCGTTGATCGGATCGACGATCGCGTCCATCGTGTCGTTGAATCCCTGCACGATCTGCCGATACTCGCCCTGGTGGCGCGCCGCGTCCGCGCGTTCGGAGAGACGACCCGCCAACGCCGCGTCCGCCAACCTTCCGACGTCTTTGACCAACGCCTGGATGTTCTCTTTCATCATCATCAGCCATTGGTGGATTTGATCCTCGTCGGACGCCTTGTCCATGTTCGCGGTCATATCGCCTTGGGCGATCTTCGTGACATAATCTATCAGATCGGAGAGCCACTCGTGCACGCCGTTGATCGCGTCCTTCATCCGTTGGTGGTCGCCGAAGCATTCTATCTCGACCCGCTCGCGGAGGTTGCCGCCGCGAATCTGACGAAGCACGCGGTTGCCTTCGTCGATCGGGTGGAGGATCGCGTCGAGCATCGTGTTCAAACCGCGAACGATGTCGGCGTAGGAACCCTCGAATTTATCCGCGTCGCCGCGCGTCGTGAGTTTGCCGTCCCGCGAGGCGTCGGTGAGGCGCGCGAGCTCGTTCTGGAGATTCTGAAGAACGGTCGCCACGTTGTTGACGGCGACCTTCATATTCTCGTGGTCGCCTTTGTATTGTTCGGTCACCAGCTCGTCGATCTTACCTTTGCTGATCTGCGCGAGCACGCGGTTCCCCTCGCCGATTGGAATCAAGATCGCGTCGAGCATCTCGTTGGTGCCGTTGACGATCTCGGCGTAAGCGCCTTTGAATCCCGACGCGTCGCCGCGTTCGTCGAGCCGTCCGTCTTGCGCGGCGAGGATGAGTTTCCGCAACTCTTCGTTCAATCCGCTAATCGATTCGACGACGTTCGTCATGCTCTGCCCAAGCACGTCCTTGGCGGAGCGAACTTGCACGTTCACGTTCGCGTCCCCGTCGGCGATGCTTTGCGCGGCGGCGGCATGACTCCGGATGTTCTCGACCAAGACCGCGAAGGAGCCCTCCAGCTCGCCGACTTCGTCGTTCGTCGTCTGCTCGACGGAGATGTCCACGTCGCCTTCGGCCATCCGTTGCGCCACAACCGCCAAGCGACGGACGGGGTTGCCGATGATCCGGGAGATGAAGTAGCCGAGAATAATGGCGAGCGCGACGCCGACGACGAGAAAGATAATCATCGTCGTGGTGGCGTCTTCCGCGGCGGCGGCGTTGGCGTTCTGCCGGTCTTCCGCGTGCACGATCTTCGTGGCGATGATCTCCTCGATCGCGTCTTGCTCGGCGAACGCGTGATCCTCCATATCGCCGCCGAGCATCGCGAAGCCCTCGGCGTCGAGTTGTTGCTCGCCGAGACGAATAATCTCTTGAAGGTCTCTCTTATAAACGACGCGCGCGGCTTGGAGATTTTCATAGAGTCGCCGCATCTCGTCGGAAAGAATCAACTTCTCGAACTCCGCCGAAATGCTGTCGATGCTTCGCGAATAGTTGTTGATTCGTCCTTTGAATTTCGCCACTTCTTCGGGCGTGTCGGCTATAAGGATATCGCGCGTATTGACGCGCACTTTTTGGAAATAGTTCTGGATGTGCGCCATCTGGGCGATGGGCACGGTCATGTTCTCGTACATCTCGCTGCCGTTCTGTTCAATTTCCGAGATGTTCGAGAGCCCCGTGTAGCCGATGAGCCCGGCGATCACGGCGACGAGAAAGAAGCTCAGTATTAGCTTCGCTCCGATTCTCAAATTATAAAACCATTGCATAGTCGAACCCTTTTCTTTTTTGAGAGAACCTCGAGAACGCCGCCGACGTTAATCTTGCGCGATTTCGTCGAGCGTCGCCCGCTCCTCTTCGGTCAACAATTTGGCGATGTTCAGAATAATTTTCACCTGGTCGTCCACCTTGCCCATACCCTGAATGTATCGACCGCGCGCGCCTTTGGAGGTTCTCGGCGGCGGATCGACGTTCGCTTCGGGGATGTCGATCACCTCGGATACTTCGTCCACGATCAAACCGACGGAACGGTCCTCGATCTCGACGACGACGATGCATGTGCGATCGTTATATTCCAGGAAATCGTAATGGAATCGCAACCGCACGTCGATAACGGGGATGACCTTGCCGCGCAGATTGATCACGCCCCGAACGTACTCGTCCATATCGGGCACTTCGGTGATCTTCTGGATGCCGATGATTTCCGTCACGAACTTAATCTCGATGGCGTATTCCTCGCCCGCGATTTTGAAGGTGAGGTACTTGTCTTTCTGCGAGTCCTCCTCTTCAAATTCCTCGTCAAGTTCGCGAAGATCTTCGTCTTGCATATCGAACTCCTTTCGATTGGTATAAGAAATACGTCCTACTGTTCGGCTCGTCGTATCAACGAATCGACGTCGAGAATCAAGCCGATGTCCCCGTCGTCGAGCGCCATACACCCCGTCACGCCTTTGATGTCGCCCATATACGCGGGCAACGGCTTCACGACGATCTGGCGTTGGCCCAAGATATCGTCCACAAACAGACAGAGTTTTCTTTCGCGCGCCTCGATCATGACAAGTATGCCTTTGTCGAGATCCCGTTGGTCCGGATTAAAATTATAGATTTCGTGCAGTCGCGCCACGGGGTAGAGGTTCTCTCGGACGCGCACCATTTCGATGCCGTCGTTCGTGGCGGTTACTTCCTCGATCGAAGGGCGAAAACTTTCTTGGATCGAGAGCATCGGCAACGCGAAGATACCGCCGCCGACTCGTACGAGCATCCCCTCCATAATCGCCAACGTGAGCGGGATGTGCAACCCGATCTTCGTCCCGTTGTCCTTTTCGGATTCCACCGTAATCCGCCCGCGGAGCCGCTCGACGTTCCGCTTCACGACGTCCATCCCGACGCCGCGCCCGGATACGTCGGTCACCTTCGCGGCGGTGGAAAAGCCCGGCTCGAAGACGAGGTTCCAGATCTCGTAGTCGGCGAGTCGCGCGCTCTTATCGATCAATCCGCGCTCCGCGGCGCGTTCGAGAATCTTCTCCTTGTTCAACCCCGCGCCGTCGTCCTCGACGACGATAAGGATTTCGTTGCCGTCGTAGCTCGCCCCGAGTCGCAGACGCCCCTCGGCGGGCTTCCCTTTCTTCTCGCGCTCCTCGGGCGTTTCCAATCCGTGGTCGATCGCGTTGCGGAGGATGTGCACGAGCGGATCGCCGATCTCCTCGATCACGTTCTTATCCATCTCCGTCTCGGCGCCGGTAACGCGGAGCGCGGTTTTCTTTCCGAACTTCATAGAGAGATCGCGCACCAGACGTTTCATCCGATTGAACACCCCTTCGAGCGGCGTCATCCGAATCGAGAGGGTCGTCTCCTGCAAATCGCGGATAACTTTTTCGAGCATATTCGCCGAGCGCGAGAAGTTCGGCAAGTCCATCCCCTGAAGATCTTGATTGTTGACGACCATCGACTCTACGGTAATCAACTCGCCGACGAGGTTGAACAGCTCGTCGAGCTTCTCGGTATCCACGCGAATGTCTTTACGCTTCGTGATGATTCGGTCGCGCGCCGCAAACTTCTCGACGACGTCCTCCGTCGCCCCTTCGTCGGATTCCGCTTTCGGTTTCTCGGATTTCTCCGCGGGCGTCGTTTTCTTGGAGCGCGGCTCGTCGGGCGTCGTCGTTTCGGCGTCGAGCGCTTTCTCCTTTTGCTTTCTCGCGGCTTTCGATTTCTTCAGCTTCGCTTTCTTCTCTTCGAGGGTTTTCACGTCGTCGCCCGCCTCGATCTGTACGCGACGCACGGAGAGCAAGTCCTTCAGCTCGTCGCAGTGGGCGAAGAGCGCGGAGGTTAGTTCGGAGTCGCATGTCTTTTTACCGTTGAGCGTCGGGGCGAGGTAATCCTCCGCTCTTCCCGTAAGCTGCACGATCTCTCGGAAGCCGAGGAACTCGGCGTTCCCTTTAACGTTGTGAATCGATCCGAAGACCTCCTCGAGCCGTCCCGCCTGCGAAAAGTCGCTCTCGATTTCCAACAAATGGTTCTCGCACTCCTCGATGAGCGTGGCGGCGTCGGAGATGAAACGTAGTTTGGCGTCGCGGGTCACGGCGTCGTCGAAGGAGGACTCGTCGAGCGCTTCGACGTCGCTCTCGAACTCGAAGTCGTCGGGAACGCTCTTCTCGTCGATCGGCAGGTTGTCCAACTCTTCGGCGATCTCGCCGTTGTCGGGAGGTCCGAAGGCGGCGTCCTCGGGGTTCATATCCAAATCGATGGCGACGGGGTCGTCGTCGCGTTCGTCGGCGGCGTGGAATTGCTCGACCAACTCGTCCTCTTCGCTCGGGACGTCGAAGCTCGGCGTCTCGGCGATCGGCTCGTCTTCGGTTGGCGTAGGTTT
>WJMR01000429.1 GCA_014727845.1 Ignavibacteriales bacterium | reverse complement strand
GGCGAGGAGGTCGAGATCCTTATCGACGGCGTCGCGAATCACTTCGACGAACCGACGCTCGTTTACGTCCTCGCCGTCGATGATCTTCCTTCCGAAATCGATAACTCGTTGATCCAAAGCCAATGCGTTTTCTCCTCTTTGTAAAATGTTCGACGCGTCAATTATCATAATGTTCCGCGACGGTTTTTATGTATCCCTCGGTGATCGGTTTGGCGGGATCGTAGCTTGGCGCGCTCTTTATTTTCTCCTTCGATAGCGCCACGACAACCTCCGAGCGATCCCAATCGATCGCCTCCAGCCACTCGAACGCGACCAAGTAGCGGCGGTAGGAAATCCATGAGCCGGCGTCCACGACCAAGTGAGTCGTCTTCCATTCTCGTTCGTCGAGGATCATATCGTCCACTTCGCCCACCGTTCCTTCAGGCGCGACGACTTTATAGCCCTCGATCTCGCGGTAGCTCCTTAAATGCGGATCGGCGTTCTCGACCGTCGGCTCGTCGTCTTTCTCGATCGCCTCAACCTCGGCGGGTTTCACCGACGCGGGCGGCGGGGGCGCCGTTTGCCCCGCGGCGTGCGAGGCGCCGCCGGAAATCCAATAGGGCGTCCAACTATAGAATTGGAACAGCTCGATCTCTTTTTGGCGAGAGACGGGCTTTCGAGAATCCAAGCCGGGTCCCTTCTTCAGCTCTTTTTTCGTAAGCCCGACGGAGACCAGCTCGGCTTGCGAATCGACGCCCTCGACGGCTTCCGGCGGAAGAAGAACCTCGCGCCCCAACAGGAAGCCCCCGACGCGCACCGCCAAATAACGCGCGTCGTCGGTTTTATCGTCGAAGAAGACGTCCTTAACCTTGCCGATCTTTTTGCCTTTATGGGCGAGTTTGTAGTTCACGATTTCGTTCATCTTTATCATCGTCGTCGTTTCCTTTCATTCGTCTCGTTTGGTCGTCAGGAATACCGCGCGTCGTCCGAGCCGACGTCGGCGTCGGCGTCGGTGATCTCCTCCCACAGCCGTTCGGCTTTCTTCTTGAAACGCTCCCACTCGTCGTCGCTCGCATAGTTAAGATTATAGAGCGTTTTTTTTAGCGCCTCGGTTTGGTTCGAGAGTTCGCGGATCTTTTGGGAACGATCGACGCGCATCTCGGAGGACATAACGCCGACGCGGTCGAACATCTTCCGGATATGCTTCTCCATATCCTCGACGCGCCTTCGCATGGTTTCGTGGTAGCGTTCTTGGGTGGTCATAGCCGTCACTTTTCCGATTTAATTATCGACCAGAGCTTCTTCTCGAGTTGGTCGCGATTAACGTTGAGCTTCTCTTGGAGCCGAGCCATCAGCTCGTCTTTCTTGCCTTCCGCCCAAAGCAAGTCGTCGTCGGTCAGCTCGGCGTAGCTCTGTTTGAGTTTACCGGAGACGTACTTCCACTTGCTTTTCAGATCGAGGTTCCCGTTGACGGCGAACGCCAGTATCTCTTGCGCTTCGTCCTTCGTCGTTTCGAGACGCTCGGCGATTTTATCGACGATCCGCTCCTCGCTCTTCTCGTCGAGGTCCTTGAGCGGCAAGTCCTCATTCTTCACGCTGTTGAAGAAGTCGCGGATGCGGGTGCGTCCCGCATCCCAATGAATCTCCAATTCTTTTTTTATCATACTCATAAACTGCTCCTTTTTTTCTCTATTCCTAATTATTCGAACTCGGCGCCTTACTTGTTTTCGCTCTTCACGACGTCCCAGAACTTCCGCTCGAGTTCGTCGCGTCCGACGTTGAGCTTCTCTTGCAGTCGCGCGATCGTCTTATCTTTATCTCCCGCGACCATCGTCACGTCGTCGTCGGTTAAATCGCCGTACTCGTTCTTGAGCGCGCCTTTTATGTATTGCCACTTGCCTTCCAAATCGAGGTTTCCGTTGACGGCGAAGTCGATAATCTTCTTCGCCTCCTCTTTGGAAGTGTCGAGCCGACGTGAGACGCGATCGATTACCGCTTCGACGTCGTCGCCGTTAATGTCCAAATCCTCGTCTTTAATCTTGTGGAAGAATTTCTTCAATCCTTCCTTCGCTTCGTTCCAATGAGCTTTCATATCGTCGGTTTTCATTACGATTCCTTCCTTTGTTTTTTCTTGTTTCCAAGTCGATGCGACTCCACAATTCGGACAGATGAAATACTCGCCCACCACGTGTTCGACGGGTGCGCCGACCACCGAGTCGCAGTTCTTACAGTAGAAGTGGATGACGCTATTTTCGGGTTCGTATCTCCTCATCGTGTTAATTGTGTTTACCATTGGTAACGCAAACGCGGCGCCAAATACGTCGCTTCGAGGGTGGATCATCCGAAGCCGTTGCTATTCGCGGGATTGGGGAGATTCGCCGAAACGGGGCTCGCATAGCCGACCGGTTGATATACCGGCGCGATCGGGTTGGATTGGTTGATTTGCCCCACCGAAGCGGGCGTAGTTACGAGAGGTCGTATTTATTCGCGCGATAGCGGAGCGTCTCGCGACTTAATCCGAGCAAGCGCGCGGCCTCGGATTGATTCCCGTCCGCGCGTTCGAGCGCCTCGCGTATGAGCCGCTTCTCGACTTCCTCCAACGACACCCCCTCCTCGGGCAGCGAGAAGCGCTCGGCTTTGCGTTTCCTCTCTCCTCCGCCCTCGACGGATTGAATGACAATATGCTCCTCCGTCAACTCGCCCTCGGAAGCGAGCACCGTAGCGCGTTCGACGACGTTGCGAAGCTCGCGGGCGTTGCCGGGCCAGTCGTGCTCGCCTAACAACTCGCGCGCGCCCGAGGAAAAGCCCGTCAATTCCTTGCCGTATTTTCGGTTGAAAACGTCGAGGAAAATCTTCGCCAACTTGAAGAGATCGTCGCCTATATTGCGGAGCGGCGGCGCCTCGATCATCAACACGTTGAGCCGATAGAAAAGGTCTTTGCGGAATTTTCCTTCGGCGACCAAGTCGCTTAAGTCGCGGTTCGAGGCGGTTATCAATCGCGCCTCCATCTTTCGCTCGCGCGTGTCGCCGACGGGAATGAACCGTCGCCGCTCGACGAGCGTGAGGAGCTTGGCTTGCAGCTCGAGGGGCAGCTCGCCGATCTCGTCGAGGAAGAGCGTGCCTTTGCCCGCTTTCTCCGCCATCCCGACGCTCTTATCGGTCGCGCCCGTGAAGGCGCCCTTCTTGTGTCCGAAGAGTTGGGATTCGAGCAACGTCGGCGGAATCGCCGAACAGTTGACTTCCATAAACGGCTCGGCGGAATTCTCCGAGGCGTGATGAATAACCTTCGCCGCCAAGCTCTTGCCCGAGCCCGTTTCGCCCGTTATTAGCGCCGTCGCGCCCGGGTGCTCGGCGACCAGTTTTATTAACGCCTTTACCCGACGGATCGGCGGCGAGTCGCCGACGACGCTCCCGTCGATGAACTCGGCTCTATCGATCTTGCCCACTACGCTTATCGGATGCGCGGGCGAACCCGCTTAGTAAAAAACCCGTTACCAAATATGTTACCAAAAATATATAATATAGTCAATTAAGACGCCCCGACGCGAAATCGGTTCCGAGACGCGTTTCGATTATACTACGTTTGGGAAGGATCGTCGCCTTGCGAGCGACGGCGGTACCCCCGGCGCGATTCGAACGCGCGACCTACGGTTTAGGAAACCGGCGCTCTATCCTGCTGAGCTACGGGGGCGTGAGCCGGAACGAGCGTGAGCAAACGCTCCGAGCTCCGAATCGGAAAGGTACTCGTATTCGGGATAAAAATGAAATTTCGGATTCGCGCCGCCCGCGCGCTTCAAAAGATTCCGAAAATTCGTTACATTAAAGGTTCGCAAAGAAAACGACAAGAAGAACAACCACACCACATCGAAACGGAGCGACCTATTATGACGACGAAAGAAACCGAACGGACTTTTATCATCGACGTCCGCGCGCGAGAGATTTTAGATAGCCGCGGCAACCCGACCTTGGAAGCGGAAGTGGAGCTCGAGTGCGGCGTCGTCGGTCGCGCGGCGGTTCCCTCCGGCGCCTCGACGGGCGTGCACGAAGCCACCGAGCTCCGCGACGGCGACAAAGAACGCTACGGCGGCAAAGGCGTCGTGAACGCCGTTGAGAACGTCAATGAGACGATCGCCGACGAGGTGGTCGATATGGACGCGTTGGATCAGCTCGCGATCGACTCGACGCTGATAGAGCTGGACGGCACGGAGAACAAATCGAAACTCGGCGCCAACGCCATTCTCGGCGTTTCGCTCGCCGCCGCAAAAGCCGCCGCCGAAGCGATCGGGCTGCCCCTCTACCGCTACATCGGCGGAACCAACGCCAAAACGCTCCCCACCCCGATGATGAACATCATCAACGGCGGCAGCCACGCGGATAACAACGTCGATTTCCAAGAGTTCATGATTATGCCCGTCGGCGCCCCCTCCTTCTCCGACGCCGTTCGCTACGGCGCCGAAATCTTCCACTCGCTTAAGAGCGTGCTGAAGAAGAAGGGCTACAACACCGCCGTCGGCGACGAAGGCGGGTTCGCGCCGAACCTGAAATCCAACGACGAGGCGATCGAGGTTATCCTCGAGGCAATCGAGAAGGCGGGCTACAAAGCCGGTCGCGACGCCGACGTCGCCATCGCCCTCGATCCGGCGACCAGCGAGATGTTCGACAAAGAGAAGAAGAAATACGAGTTCTTCAAGTCCGACCCGAACAAAGCGGTCGATTCGGCGACGATGGCGGACTTCTGGAAGAAGTGGGTCGATCAATATCCGATCGTCTCCATCGAGGACGGTTTGGACGAGGACGATTGGGAAGGGTGGAAACACCTGACCGACGAGATCGGCGACAAAGTGCAGCTCGTCGGGGACGATCTCTTCGTCACCAACACGACGCGTCTCGAGCGCGGCATCGACGAGGGCGTCGCCAACTCGATCCTCATTAAAGTCAACCAAATCGGCACGCTCACCGAAACGCTCAACGCCATCGAGATGGCGCGCAACGCCGGCTACACCGCCGTCGTCAGCCACCGCTCCGGCGAAACCGAGGACACGACGATCGCCGACATCGCCGTGGCGACCAACGCCGGGCAAATCAAAACGGGATCGCTCAGCCGCACCGATCGCATCGCCAAATACAACCAACTCATCCGCATCGAGGAAGAGTTGGCGGACTGGGCGCAATTCCTCGGCGTCGAAACCGTCAACTGCGAGAAGTAAGCGATTCTCGCCGAAGGTATAAAAAAAGCGGTCTCGATTTCGCGTCGAGACCGCTTTCGTTTTAAACGCTTCGCAATTCCGCTTTACGTAACGCCCAGTTTCTCGATCGCCTCTTGCAGGTTCTTCTTGTCGATCGGTTTGAGCAGGTAGCTCTTCGCGCCCATCTGAATCGCCTTGACGACCTGATCCTTCATCCCCTGCGAGGTGAGCATAATGACTTTGGCGTCCGGATCCTTCTTCACGATCATCTCGACCGAATCGATCCCGTCCATCACGGGCATCGAGATATCCATCGTCACAACGTCGGGCGTGTGCTCGCAGTAGAGGTTATACGCCTCCTGCCCGTTCGCCGCTTCGGCGACGACCTCGTGCCCCATCTCCGTGAGAATCTTCGTGAGAATTCTCCGGATGGTGGTTACGTCGTCAACTATGAGGACTTTCGCCATGTGATTTTTCCCGCGGCTCCGTCGCCGATCGTCCCGAGCGAGGTCGCCTTTCCAACGGTCGCGGTACGCGAGTTTCCGTTATCTTAAAATGTACGATTGTTAACGGTTATTAACAATAGAACTTTTACGACGCGTCGTCGTATAACTACGTCTTATTATCGGTTGCGCGTTCGGTTTGTTTACCTCCGCAATCTCTCGGCGCGGTTGTCGGTTTCCTTCCGCCGAGGTATATTACCGACCGCGAACAACAAGGCGAAAACTTATGCAAGAAACCGTCCTGAACATCTACAT
>WJMR01000428.1 GCA_014727845.1 Ignavibacteriales bacterium | reverse complement strand
GTTCGACGCGAGGAACATCGCCTCGGGCGTGTACTTCTATCGGATCGAGGCGGTCGGCGCTTCCGGCGCGACCTACCGGGACGTGAAGAAAATGGCGCTACTGAAGTAGGCGCGAGACATACGCATTAGCCGTAGGGGCGGTACGAGTGTCTCCGCCCTTTTTTATGTGAGGGAAAGAGTAAGCCCCGCTCGCACGCGCCTAAGAGAAAACCCCCTTGGCTCCCTTCGGTCGGCGCCCCCCCCTTGACAGGAGGTTAAGAGATTGAGATTGCGGCGCCTCTCTTTCAGCCCCCTGTTAAGGGGGCGATCTCCCTCGCGGGGCTCGGTCGGTCAGTTCTTTTTGGCGAAGAGCCCCTTCCGCCAAGCCCTTCATCCCTCTGTGTCTTTGTAATCTCGCCGAGGATTGGTATATTGATAAATTACTCAAGAACGAACCAATCACGCGAAAACTATGGCTCAACACTATGATCTCGCCGTCTTGGGCGGCGGTCCGGGCGGTTACGTAGCCGCCATCCGAGCGGGACAGCTCGGTCTGAAAACCGTCGTCATCGATAAAGACAATCTCGGCGGCGTTTGCTTGAACTGGGGATGCATTCCCACGAAAGCGCTGCTAAAAAGCGCCGAGATGTACGAATCCCTCACGAAACGGTCGGGGGAGTTCGGTCTTACGTTCGATAATCCCGGCTTCGACTTCGAGAAGATAATCGGCAGAAGCCGAGACGTCTCGAGTCGTATCACGAAGAACGTCGAGATGTTGGTCAAGAAGAACAAGGTCGATCGCGTGCGCGGAACGGGTCGGTTCGTCGGTAAGAACAAGCTGGCGGTTACCGACGAGAACGGCGCGCCGTTGGAGGAAATAGAAGCGACGAACGTGATCGTCGCGACGGGCGCGCGCCCTCGTACGATAGACGCCGTCCCGGTCGATCGCGAGGTTATCGTAACGAGCAAGGAGGCGATGACGCTTCCGAAACTCCCCGAGCGTTTCGTCGTCGTCGGCGCGGGCGCCATCGGCGTCGAGTTCGCGTATTTCTACGCCGCGCTCGGCTCGAAGGTTACGATCGTCGAGATGATGGATCGGATCCTTCCCGTCGAGGACGAGGAATCCTCGGCGGCGGTCGCCAAGAGTTTTAAGAAGAACCTCGGCGTCGAGATCCTCACGAGCGCCAAGGTGGAGCGGGCGACGGCGAGCGACGGAGAAGCGACCGTCGAACTCGAACATAAGGGCGAGAAGAAGACGCTCGAAGCGGACGTCGTTCTCAACGCGATCGGCGTGGTCGGGAACGTCGAGGATATCGGGTTGGAGGAGATCGGCGTGGAGGTGGAGCGGGGCGCGATCAAAGTAGATAAGGCGACCTACCGCACGAACGTCGAGAACGTGTACGCCGTCGGCGACGTGATCGGTCCGCCGTGGTTGGCGCACGTCGCCTCTCACGAGGCGATCGCCTGCGTCGAGGGGATAAAAGGACTCGACCACGCGCCCGTCGATTACGGCAACATCCCCGGCTGCACCTATTGCCAACCGCAAGTCGCCTCCGTCGGGTTGACCGAAGCGAAGGCGAAGGAGGCGGGCTACGAGCTTAAGATCGGCAAGTTCCCCTTTATGGCGAGCGGCAAGGCGTTCGCGTTGGGCGACCGGGAGGGACATGTTAAACTCATTTTCGACAAAAAATACGGCGAGCTTCTCGGCGCGCACATCGTCGGGGCGGAGGCGACGGAGCTGATCGCCGAACTCGGCGTCGCGAAGACGCTCGAGACCGACGACACGGCGCTCCTCAAGACCGTCCACGCGCATCCGACCCTCTCCGAGGCGATTATGGAAGCCGCCGCGCAAGCCAATGGCGAAGCAATCCACATGTAGGACGCTCGAAGGCGTCGATCTCAAGACGATAGGATACCGCGACGCCTGGGAACTACAACGCGCCCGCGCCGAACTCCGGAAAGCGGGCGAGGTCGAAGACCGCCTCTACCTCCTCGAACATCCGCACACCTATACCCTCGGCAAAACCGCCGATAAGAACAACCTCGTCGGAAGCCCCGAATGGCTCGAACGTCGCGGCGTCGAAGTCTTCGAGATCGACCGAGGGGGGGACATAACCTACCACGGTCCCGGGCAGATCGTCGGCTACCCGATCATCCACCTAAGCGCGTGGAAGGAGGACGCCCACGAATACCTCCGCGCGTTGGAGGAGACGATCATCCGCGCGCTCGCCGACTACGAGATTACCGCCGGGCGGGCGGAAGGATTAACCGGCGTGTGGGTGGAAGGGCGGAAGGTCGCCGCCATCGGCGTGAAAATCTCGCGATGGGTGACGATGCACGGCTTCGCGCTGAACGTCAACACCGATCTCGATCTCTTCAAGGGCATCGTTCCGTGCGGATTGGTCGGCAAGCCCGTCACCTCGATGCAAGCGGAGCTCGGGCGGGAAATTCCGCTCGACGACGTGAAGGCAACTCTCTTTGAACAATTCGTCGAGATCTTCGGCTACGACTCGTTCGTAGGCCGCGAGGAGGATCTCGACGAGATACGTAAAGGCGCGATATGAACGAAACCACCGCCACGCGCGCGACGACCGACGGCGATATTTCGCGTAGGACGCTCGCCGCGTTCGACCGCGAGGAACTCTACGACGTCCTCAAGACGATGAAGACGGCGCGAGCCGCCGACGAGCGCGGGATGAACCTCATCCGCCAAGGCAAGAGCTTCTTCCACATCGCCGGAGCGGGGCACGAGGCGATACAAGCGGCGACGGCGCGACGACTCAATCCGCAAGTCGATTGGCTCTATCCCTACTACCGCGATCTCGCGCTCGTTATCGGCGCGGGCGTTTCGTTGGAGGATATTTTCCTCCAGATCTTCGCCAAAGCCGACGACCCCTCCGGCGGCGGTAGGCAGCTACCGAGCCACTGGGGCGCGACGCGCATCAACCTGCCCGCGCAATCGAGCAACACGGGCACGCAGTTTCTTCACGCCGTCGGATCGGCGATGGCGCTGAAGCGGAAGGGGATCGAGGGCGTCGCCTACGTCTCATCGGGCGAGGGGACGACCTCGCAAGGGGAATACCACGAGGCGCTCAACTGGGCGAGCCGCGAGAAACTCCCCGTCCTTTTCGTCGTGCAGAACAACAAATACGCCATCTCCGTGCCCGCCGACGATCAAATCTCGGGGCGCGAGGGGCGCGTCTGCGAGATGGCGGCGGGGTATCATAATCTTAAGCGGGAATTCGTGGACGGCGCCGACTACGTCGAATCCGCCCGCGCCGTCGAGGAGGCGCTCGCTTACGTAAAGGCGGGCGAGGGTCCCGCGCTCATCGAGGCGGACGTGGTGCGGCTCCACTCCCACTCCTCCTCCGACGATCAGAAGAAATACCGCGACGGTAAGGAACTCGAAGACGACCTCCGCCGGTGCCCGATCGTCAACTTCGAGCGGCGCGCGTTGGAGGAGGGAATCTTCTCAGAGTCGGAGCTTACGGAACTCGACGACCTCGTTAAGCGAGAGCTTGCCGAAGCGGTGGAGCGCGCCGAACGCGCCGACGATCCCGACCCCGCGACCGCCGCCGACCACGTGTACGACCAAAGCGGAAAAGCCGACGGCTTCGACTACGAGAAATCAGAGCCGAGCGGGCATGCCGTCGTAATGGTGGACGCGATCAACCACGCCCTCCGCGAAGAGATGGAGCGAAACGAGGATATTTACATTTTCGGCGAAGACGTCGCCGGCGCCAAAGGAGGCGTCTTCACCGTTACGAAAGGGCTGACCGACACATTCGGCGAGGACCGCGTCTTCAATTCGCCGCTCGCCGAGGCGAGCATTATCGGCGTGGCCGCGGGGATGGCGATGGCGGGGTTGAAGCCCGCCGTCGAAATTCAGTTTGGCGACTACATTTGGCCCGCCTTTATGCAGCTCCGAAACGAGCTGGCGACGATCCGTTACCGATCGAACAACGCTTGGAGCGCGCCCGTAACCATTCGGACGCCCGTCGGCGGAAAAATACACGGCGGACTCTACCACAGCCAGAACATCGAGGGCTTCTTCGCGCACGTGCCCGGCATTTACGTCGCCTATCCTTCCAACGCCGCGGACGCCAAGGGGCTCCTAAAAACCGCGCTGCGGATCGACGACCCCGTCCTCTTCCTCGAGCACAAAGGGCTCTATCGGCAGGGATTCGCCAAAGCGCCCGAGCCGGACGCCGATTACCTTTTGCCGCTCGGTAAGGCGCGAGTCGTAAAGGAGGGGAACGATCTCACGGTCGTCTCTTACGGTCTCACGTTGTGGGACGCCCTCAACGCCGCCCGTCGGTTGGAGAAGGAAGGGCGGTCGGTGGAAGTGGTGGATATCCGAACGATCAATCCGCTCGACAAGGAGACGATTTACCAATCCGTGCGGAAGACGGGCAAGGCGCTGGTGGCGCACGAGGATACGCTGACCGCCGGCTTCGGCGCCGAGATAGCCGCCCAAATAGCCGAGTTCTGCTTCGAGCGCCTCGACGGTCCCGTGCGGCGCGTGGGAGCGAAGGACGCCCACATACCCTACAATCCGAAACTGGAAAACGCCGTCATCCCCGATAAGGACGACCTCTATCGCGCGATGACCGCGGCGCTTGATTACTAACATCCCCCGAGAGGGGAAACACAAGGGAAAGCGATGACTATCGACATCACGATGCCCAAAATGGGCGAGAGCGTTACCGAAGGTACGATCGTCAAATGGCACAAACAGCCCGGCGACGCCGTCGAGCGGGACGAAACGATAGCCGAAATCTCAACCGACAAGGTCGATACCGAGCTACCCGCGCCCGAAGCGGGAACGCTCGACGAAATACTCGTAGGCGAAAACGAGACCGCCGAAGTCGGGACCGTGCTCGCCAAGCTCCAAACCGACGCAAGCGACGACGATCAAGCGAGCGACGACGATCAAGCAAGCGACGACGATCAAGCAAGCGACGACGATCAAGCGAGCGACGACGATCAAGCGAGCGACGACGATCAAGCGAGCGAAGAGCGACGGGAACCGACTTCCGAGCAACCGACTTCCGAGGAACCGACCGCCGACGACGAGCCGGAAGGGGACGCGATAGACGTGCCGATGCCAAAGATGGGCGAGTCGATCACCGAAGGAACCGTCGTGAAGTGGCACAAGAGCCCGGGCGATAAGGTGGAGCGGGAGGAGACGATTTGCGAGATTAGCACGGATAAGGTCGATACCGAGGTCCCGTCGCCCGCCGACGGCTACCTTGCCGAGATCCTCGTCGCCGAGAACGAGACCGCCGAAGTGGGCGCCACGCTCTGCCGGCTCTCTTCGTCGGCGGGCGCCGCGAAATCAGCCCCGAAACCCGCCGACGAAAAACCCAAAGCCGAGGAGCCGACATCCGACGAGACGAAAGCCGAGAAGAAGAAACCCGACGCATCCGAGTCCGCGAAGTTCTTCTCGCCGCTCGTGCTCAACATAGCGGGGGAGCATGGCGTCTCGATCGCCGAATTGGAGCGCCTCGAAGGAACGGGAATAAACGGCAGGGTGACGAAGAACGACGTGATTAGTTACATCGAGAGCGGTAAAGAGAGCGGCAAGCCGAAAGCGGAGCAAGCCCCCGCCGCCGCGCCGAAATCCGCGCCCGAACCGACGGCGAAACTCGACGGGGGAGTCGAGCGGATACCGATGGACAACATCCGACGCAAAGTGATGGAGCATATGACCAACAGCCGAGACACGTCCGTGCACGTTACGACGATGGTCGAGGTGGATATGTCCAACGTCTATAATTTTATGAAGGTTAACAAGAAGCGCTATCTCGAAGAAGAGGGGGTGAAGCTCACCTACACGGGCTTTATCGCCGAGGCGGCGGTCAAGGCGCTGAAGCGGCATCCGCTCGTCAACTCCACCATCGAGGGGACGAACATCTTGCGGAAGAAATACGTTAACCTCGGCGTGGCGGTGGCGTTGGAGCCGAACGGGCTTATCGTGCCGAACGTGAAGCGCGCCGACGAGAAGAACTTCGTGGGGCTCTCGCGGAGCATAGCCGATCTCGCCGAGCGAGCCCGCAATAAGCGCCTCGCGCCCGACGAGATAGCCGACGGAACGTTTACCATAACTAATTACGGCGTCTTTGGCGCTCTCTTCGGTACGCCGATTATCAATCAACCGGAGGTCGCCATACTCGGCGCCGGGGCGGTGCAAAAGCGACCCGTGGCCGCGGAGCACGAGGGGCAAGACGTCATAGCCGTTAAGCCGATGATGTATCTCGCGCTCGCGCACGATCACCGGCTTATCGACGGCATGCTCGGCTCGCTCTTCCTCGCGACCGTAAAAGAGGAACTGGAGAACTTTAGCGCCTAACGCCCATCCGACCGCAACGCAATGGGTTACGAGAAACGGATTACCGATATGCAGAACCACGCCAATCCGCCCAAACGCCGCCCCGAGTGGCTGAAGGTGCGATTAGGGAGCGGCGAGAACTTCGCCGACGTCCGACGACTGATACGCGAGAAGAACCTCCACACCGTTTGCGAATCCGCGAGGTGCCCGAACGTGGGGGAGTGCTTTAACCGAAGAACCGCCACGTTTATGATCCTCGGCGACGTATGCTCCCGCAATTGCCGCTTCTGCAACGTGCAAGCCGGTAAGCCCGCGCCTCCCGATCTCGACGAACCCGAGCGCGTCGCCGACGCCGTCGCCGAGCTGAAGCTGAAACACGCCGTCGTTACCTCCGTCACCCGAGACGATCTCCACGACGGCGGCGCCGACATCTTTGCCCGCACCGTTCGCGCAATCCGAGAAAAAAGCCCCGACTGCTCCGTCGAAATTCTCATCCCCGACTTCCAAGCCGACGAGCGCGCCTTCGAGCGCGTCCTCCGCGATCCCCCGGACATCCTCAACCACAACCTCGAAACCGTCGCCCGGCTCTACGACCGCGCCCGTCCGCAAGCCGACTACCGACGGTCGCTCGACCTCGTTACCTACTTTAAGCGGCGCGGATTACGGACGAAAAGCGGATTGATGGCGGGGCTCGGCGAAACCGACGACGAACTTTACGAAGCGATGCGACACCTTCGGGAAGCCGGATGCGACATCCTCACCGTCGGGCAATACCTCCAACCCACCAAGAACCACCTGCCCGTCGAGCGATACGTTACCCCCGACACCTTCGCCGAATACCGACGGCGCGCCGCCGAGATGGGCTTCCTCGCCGTAGAAGCCGAGCCCCTCGTACGCAGCAGCTACCACGCCGATAAGCACGCGGAGTAGGGGAAAAACTCTCATCCGATGACGGGATTTAACGAAGTCGGATGAGTATATTGGGAACGAGTAGTGGAACGGAAAAACCGAG
>WJMR01000427.1 GCA_014727845.1 Ignavibacteriales bacterium | reverse complement strand
GTGTAGGGACGGTCGGGGTGCCGGGCGAGCTGCACGCGCTGCCACCGCGTCAGGTCTTTGTAAACGCCGGCTTTCAATTCATTCACTTTCGCCTCGATGATTTTTATCTCGTCCCCGATATGGAGCGCGTCGGAGGCGGCTTTCATCTCGCGGAGCCGTTCCTCGAGATCGTAAATCGGTTTTTCAAAGTCGAGTATCGTTTTCGCCATAGTTGTTCTTTGGTTCGCGCGGCGTCGCGAGGAACGACGCGACGGTTTTGCCTATTATTTCAAAATCGAGCCAGACGTTCTGTCGGCGCGCGTAATACACGTCGAGCTTCTCCCCGTCACGCTCGGGCTCGAGTCGCCACAGTCCCGTCGCGCCCGGCTTGCCCAAGTATAGTCCCGGAACGCGGGCGGCGTCCTTCGGACCCACGACGCTCTTCTTACCGGAGACAATATTCGGCGCGTCGAGAAAGAAACGACGCCATTCGGGTTCGGCGCGGGAGAGACGGTTCCAAAAATATAGCAACGGATAGACGAAAATCAAAACGGGGAGGGCGAGCGCGAGATCGACGAGGCGCTTGACGAGGCGATTGACGGGCTTGGAGATGTTGTAGCTCAACTCCACGAGCGGGAGATCGTCCAGCAGGGCGACGGACGCTTTACCGACGACGAAATCGAGGTTCCTGCCGGCGACGCGGAACTCGACGTCCTCGCCTTGCAGGTTCGAGACGATCTTCATCATCTCCTCGAAGGCGAGGTCGCCGGGGGGAAAGACGATTTCTCCCACGTTCCGCTCGGCGACGAGCCGTCGGAGGTTCTCGACCGAGCCGAGGACTTCGAAGGCGCCCCGCTTCCGGCCGACGTCCCGCCTCGTGTCGGAAACGAGCCCGACGACGCGGTAGCGGCTGGCGGTTTGGCCGTCGAGCTTCTCGGCGACGGCGCGCGCCGATTCGTCCGACCCGACGACGACGGCGTTTCTGCGGCGATAGTGCGGGTTCCGACGATACTGGACGAAGACGCTATAGAGCGCCCGCCACCCGACGGCGGCGACGCCGAACCCGACGTAGGTGAGCAGCACCGCGGCGCGGCTGAACGCCCACTCCTTGAAAAAATACGTGATCGTCGAGAGGACGAGGAACCCGATCGCCGAGGCGGCGGCGGCGCGGAGCGTCGAGACCCACCGCTTCTGATAGACCTTGACGGCGAGATTGACGAGCAGCTGGAGCGCCAAGGGAACGGTGTACACCACCGGCTCGGTCCCCTCGGGGAAGCCGTCCCACGCGGGTTGGCGCTTGGCGTATTCGGACGAGGCGACGTAGAGGACGCCGTTGAAGAGCGCCGCGTCAATAATCGCCGGCGCCCACCGGAGCCGCGAGCGGTGGAGCCGAACCGCCGTCTCCTTCAGGAAGATCGCCAGCTTCAGCGTCGGAACGGCGACGAACGAGGCGGCGTAGTGCTTCTCGACGAACAGGCGCATCGCGTCGTAGAAGACGCGCGTTTCGACGAAGTCGCTCTTCTTCGAGCTCTCGCCTTTGTAATGAATAAACCGCGTCCGCGCCGTGTACCACACTTGGTAGCCCGCTTGCTTGGCGCGGTGGCACCAATCGAGATCCTCGCCGTACATAAAAAATCGTTCGTCAAACCCGCCGACTTTCTCGTACGTCGAGCGAGGAAGCATAATAAACGATCCCGCGAGGGCGTCCACCTCGTAGGTTCCGTTTTCGTCGAGATAGGTGAGGTTGTATTTGGCGAAGAGTTTGCTCTTCGGGAAGAGCGCGGCGAGTCCCGTCAGTTTGGTGAACGACGCCCACGGACCGGGGAAGCCGCGTCGGCAACTGAGCTGGAACGAGCCGTCGGAGTTGAGCGCCTTGCAACCCGCCATCCCCGCTTCGGGGGTCTCGCGCATAAAGCCGATCATCTCGTCGAGCGTCTCCTCGCCGAGAATCGTGTCGGGGTTGAGGACGAGAAGGTAGTCGCCGCGCGCGCGGGCGAGCCCGACGTTGTTGGCTTTCCCGAAGCCGAGATTCGTTTCCGAAGCGATAAGCTCGACTTCCGGGAAGCGCTCGCGGAGCATCTCTCGGCTTCCGTCTTCCGAGGCGTTGTCGATCACGATCGTCTCGACGTCGAGGTTCCGCGAAGCGCGTTCGATCGAGACGAGGCAATTCTGGAGGAACTCCTTGACGTTATAGTTGACGATGATGATCGAGAGATCCACGCCGCCGCCTATAAGCTGCCGAAGATCGAGCGGAGGCGGAGTTTCCACACCATAAATACCGCCTCGTACACGATGGCGCGGTTCATCTTCGAGTCGCCCGCCACGCGGTCGTGAAAGATGATCGGGATTTCCTTAATCCGAAAGCCCTTCTTATAGACTTTGAAGTTCATCTCGATCTGAAAGCTGTAGCCGTTGGAGTTGATCCGATCCAGGTCGATCGCTTCGAGGGCGCGCCGGCGGAAGCACTTGAAGCCCCCCGTCGGATCCTTGACGGGCATTCCCGTGATGAAGCGCGTATAGTGGCTGGCGAAGTAGCTCAAGAGGAGACGCCGCATGGGCCAGTTAATGACGTTGACGCCCGTTACGTATCGGCTACCGATGACGAGGTCGGCGTCGGCGACGGCTTCGAGGAAGTTGGGGATCTCTTTCGGATCGTGGGAGTAGTCGGCGTCCATCTCGAAAACGTAGTCGTAGCCGCGTTCGAGCGCGTATCGGAAGCCCGCGACGTAGGCGCTCCCCAATCCCTGCTTCCCTTCGCGGCGGATGAGCTTGACGCGCTCGTCCTTCTCGGCGAGCGAGGCGACGTAGTCCCCCGTTCCGTCGGGCGAGCCGTCGTCCACGACGAGAATGTCCACTCGCTCGGGCTCGAGGGCGAAGATATCCGGCACGAGCGTTTTTATGTTATCCAGCTCGTTGTAGGTCGGTATGATAATCAGCGCTTCGTTCGGCATATTGTTTTCATCCGTTGATTCTCTTCTCGCGGCGGTTTAGTCGTAGTGCCCCTTCACCGCCAGCACGATGTACACGGTGCGGAGCAGAATTTTCAAATCGTCGCGGAACGAGAGATTGTCGATATAGAGCAGGTCGTAGTGGACGCGCTCTTTCCAATCCTCGACCGAGGCGGCGTATTTGTGATGCACTTGCGAGAGTCCCGTCATTCCCGGCTTCACCTTGAGGCGGCGTCGGAAGTAGGGGATCTCCTTCTCGAGTTTCTCGACGAAGAAGGGACGCTCGGGTCGCGGTCCGACGAGCGACATCTCTCCGATTAAGACGTTGAAAAACTGCGGGAGTTCGTCGAGCCGCGATTTGCGGAGGAAATTACCGAATTTCGTGATCCGAGGGTCTTTATCTTGCGCCCACACGGGACCCGAGCCCTTCTCGGCGTCTTGCCGCATCGAGCGGAATTTGTGGATGCGGAAGGTTTTGCCGTTCAGCCCCACCCGCTCTTGCGAGTAGAAAACGGGCCCGGGAGAGTCGAGCTTAACGCCGACGGCGACCGCCGCCATCACGGGCGAGGCGAAGATCAGTCCGAGGAGAGAGACCGTAACGTCGAGCGCGCGCTTGAGCGTCCGATCCCACAACGACATTAGCTCGGGATCGATATCGACGAGCGGCACGTTATAGAGTTGCGTGGTGCGCGCCTGCCCCGAGAGCGCGTCGTATAAGCTCGGCACGGCTTTCAGCCGAACGTTCTTATCGGCGGTCTCGGCGATAACGCGCGTCATTAAGTCTTCGTTCTGTTTGCCGACGGCGACCACCACCTCGCGGACGTTCCGCGCGTCGATCAGTTCGCGCAACTCGTCCACCAATCCGAGCACGGGAACTTCTCGCCACGACTTGCCGAGGTTGCCGCGATCGACGGCGACGAAGCCGATCACGTCCACCCCGAGCTCTCGGTGACGGCGGATTTGATCCGTCAACGCGCGCGCTTGCTCGTTGAAACCGACGACGAGCGCGTCCCGCCGACCGTAGCCCTTTATTAGCAAGCGGCGCTGCGTAAAACGAACCGTCAACCGTCCGAAGGAAACGAAGCCGAGCAGCGTTCCCCAATAGATAAAGATAACGAAGCGGTTCGCCGAAGCGACGTTCTGGCTGTAATCGTCCAAGAAAATGAGGAAGAAGAGTACGAAGACGCCGACGAACGTCGAGCGGAAGACGGCGGTTATTTCGTCGAGTCGAGACGTCGCGAACCACGAGCGGTAGAGGCCGGAGAAGATGAAGATCACCGCCCAATACGCCCAGATGACGAGCGCGGGGAGATAGAACCATGGCTCGAACGCGAACGCTCGCCAATCGACTCCCTCTGCGCGCATGACGAAGAAGACGACCCACGCGGCGTTGATCGTGAGGAAATCGACGAAAAAGACGAGAGCGCGTTCGCGGAATCCGTTCATCGGCGCTCCGTCGGTTCCCACGTCGCCACTCGCTTGCCAAAGAGCGCGCGAAAGGCGCCGACGACAAAGGCGACGTTGGTCATAAAAAAGTAGTAGCCGGCGAGAAGGATTCCGACGCGGGCGCCGAGTTTGTTCAGCGCCCACCCGAGCGCCGAGAGCGCCAAGGCGCCGCCCGTCGCGCCGGCCGCCAACCAATACCAATCGCCGTAGAACGCCGCCGCCAACCACGTCGCCGCCACGAACGTCGCGAGAAAGAAGGGGGAGACCCATCGGAGAATCTTATGCGAGAAGAAGGCGTACGCCTTTACGCCTCGCGCCGGATTCAGCGCCCCCCACATCGCCGGCAGCGCGTCGAAGTTCCGTTCTTGAATGCGCGTCTTGCGTCGGTATTCGGCGGAGATCGTCGGCGCCGCGTCCTCAACGCCCGAGGCGAGCGGCTCGTACACGAAATCCTTCCCCGCCTCCAACACTTTCACGGCTTGGAAGAAATCGTCGTTGACGAGGCGGTCGGGGGGAAAGGGAACGTAGAGCTCGCGCCGCACCCAGTAGATGCCGCCGTTCGCGCCGACGAGCGCGCCGACCTTACCCTCGAAGTTCTTGAGCCGACACTCGAGGTCCCAGTAGCGTAGCTCTTGACTGCCGTCGCTCGCGTCGGGGTCGCCTTCGACGAGCGTCAACTCGCCCGAGACGCCGCCGACGCGCTCGTCGGGGTAGTATTTCGTAAGCTCGCGGAGCGCGCGTTCGCTATAGTACGTGTTCGCGTCGCAGAAGCCGATCAGCTCGCCTCGGGCGCGGGTCGCCAGATCGTTGAGCGTCGCGGCTTTGCCTCGGCTCTTCTCCGAGAAGAAGGGGCGGACGTTCGTAAATTCTTCGGCGAGGCGGCCGAGGTGGTCGTTCGTTCCGTCGGTCGAGCCGTCGGAGCCGACGAGGATCTCGAGCTTCTCGCGGTCGTAGTCGCACGCGAGCAACCGACGCACCGTCCGCTCGATCACGCGCTCCTCGTTCCTGGCGGAGATCAGTATCGAGAGACGAGGCGCGGCGCCGACATCGACGCGGTACTTCCTCGGCGCGAGCGTCGCCAACGCCGCCATCGAGAGCGGGTAGAGGAAATACGTGTGCGCGAAGACCGCCGCGCTCACGCCGCCGATAATGAGTAACGCAAGCTCCATAACCTAAACGCGATACCGCCTACTTTGCAAAACCTCAAATATAGGAATAATTACTCGAAAGACGAGAGGGGAGCGCACGGCTTCAAAGCCCCGACGGATTTCGACGGACGCCGAGAGACGGCATTACTTGAATTATCCGAAGTGCGGCTCCCCGTTTTGAATATGTTATCGAAAACCGTAAATTGAGTGTCTTTGTTAAATAGGAAACGACTATGAAACGCACGTATCAACCGAGCAATCGCCGTCGGAAGAACAAGCACGGCTTCCGCGCGCGTATGGCGACGAAGAGCGGCAGGAAAGTTCTGGCGCGCC
>WJMR01000426.1 GCA_014727845.1 Ignavibacteriales bacterium | reverse complement strand
GGTCCGAGATTTTCCGGCTCGCTCCATTCGTCCCATCCGTCCCCGATCTTCCGGCTCACGAAAATATCTTGCCCGCCGAGCCCCGGATGACCGTCGCTCGAAAAATAGAGCGTCTCCCCGTCGCCCGCGAGGAACGGGTATTTCTCGTCGAACTTGGTGTTAACGGTCGGTCCGAGATTTTTCGGCTCCGACCACCCGAGCGTCGTCAACGTCGAGACCCAGATATCCTCTCCGCCCTGGCCGTTCGGACGGTTCGAGGCGAATAGCACCGTGCGACCGTTGGGCGCGAGGTTCGCCATACTCTCCCAGTAGGGCGTATTAATCGCGCCGCCGATATTGCACGGCAACGACCAGATCGAGCCGCGCCGCACCGAGTAGAAAATATCTCCCGCGCCGAAGTGCCCCATGTAATTACCGAAGACGAGCATCAAGTTGTTGTCGTGGGAAATCGAGAGCACGCCCTCGTGGAGCTTCGTGTTAAAACGATCCCCGACGTTTTGCGCCTCCGACCATGTTCCGTCTTCTCGGCGTTCGGCAATCCAGGCGTCCTCGCCGCCGTAGCCGCCCTTGCGATTGCGCGCCACGAAGAAGAGGTATTTCCCGTCGGCGGTTACGCGCGGAAAAATTTCGCTCACGTTTGTGTTGATGGCGGGACCGATGTTTCGCACCTCCACCGAGTCGTCGCCCGCGCGGAGAATCTCGGCGATCTTCTCGTATCGCGCGCGGTCGGCGTCGGGGTTCGCCTCGACGTAATGCTCGAGGGCGATCGCCGCCTCCTCGTATTCTCCTTGTTGGATAAGGGTTTTGGCGAGATCGACGTACGCCTCCGTCGCGGCGTCGGGTCTTCCCCCTCCCCAAAGGGAAACCGCCGTTATTGCGACAAATAGCGTCGTAAAAGCGCGCGTCGAAATGGCGATCATAGGATTAATTCGTCTCTGCGTCTCTCGTGCGGTACGTTCCCCCGGTTGGAACGCGGGAAAATTGACTATCAACCGAATATATAATATTTCTAATTTAAAAACAGTCGCGGATTACTCGAACTTCGCCTCGACCCACAACTCATTTTCCACGCGCTCGCCCGGTTCAAGCGTCGGCATCACGCCGCGCTCGCGATCGACGGCGCGACCGGCGACCGAGCAGTTCGTCGGCTCGATTCCGAGTACGTGCGTTCCCTCGCCGGGGCGTTTCCACTGGACGAGATTCGGCAACGTCTCCGCGCGCCAACTCGTTTCGACCGTAAGCGGGGCGGCTCCGTTGGGAAAAGGAAATTTTGGATTGCGCAGGACCGCCTTCGCGACGCCGTTTTCCGTCACGAGGTCTTTGTGGTAGTAAACCCGCTCGGCGTAGTTCGGCTCGGGCGCATGCCATCGGTTATGCCCTTCAATCGGCGTCTCCTCCTCGCGCGGCACGACCGTCTTGGAGGGATAGCGGATCTCCGTCCGCTCGTCCATCAGCGGAAAGCCGTAGTTAAAGTGGTAGAGGATCATAAACGGTTGCGTCTCGAAACCGACGTTCTCGGCGACGTCGCGAATCGCGATCTTGTTCTCGCCAATCGATCCCGTTATCTCGCGCGTTACGCGGAGGTATTCCCCGAAAACGCGCGTCTCCTCGACGACGCCTCGCACACGGAAGCGGTAGTCGTCGCTTTCCCAAAACGTTTCCGCCGAGACCTGCGCGGCGGGAAGATGATGCGCGCGGCCGTGTAAGCCGAGCTTCTCGCCCTCGTCCACCGAAGGCGCGCCGACTTGTCGGAATCCGCACGTCATCAGCAAACCGCCCGCCGCCGTGCGGAACCACTCGGCGCCTTCCGGCTCGTAGTAGGCGGGAT
The DNA here is from genome assembly GCA_014727845.1 of Ignavibacteriales bacterium. GTDB lineage: Bacteria > Bacteroidota > Ignavibacteria > Ignavibacteriales > Ignavibacteriaceae > WJMR01. The sequence continues at coordinate 520 of WJMR01000426.1, read as the reverse complement.
GCGCGTCCCCGTTGGGCGAACTCCACGTTATCGGAACGCCGCCGACCTCGACGAGCGACACGTCCATCCCCCGCATCGGGGAGACCCAAAACGTCATGCCGGACCCGAGACGAACGCGGATCATCTCGACGTCGCGCTCCTTCCCCTCGGCGTACGTCATCCGTTTCACGCCGCCGACCTGCTCCATCGCGCCGACGCGCTTTTCGAGTTCGCGCCTCGGCCAATCTTTCCCAAAGAGTTTCATCCTCGCTCCGACAGTTTTCTGTTCGTCATAACGTCGTCTTCGTTTCGGCGCGCTCCCACCCGTTCGCCAGTCGCTCCTCGATCTCGATCCATGACCGAACGCCCGAGAGCGAGTCGCTCCGCTCTACGCAACACGCGCCCGTCGCCGTCGCCGCCGTCGTCGCCTCGTCGGGAGTCGCGCCTCGCGAGAGCGCGAACAGGAACCCCGCGATTGTCGCGTCGCCCGCGCCCGTCGCCCCCGCCGCCTCGACCGCGAAGCACGGCGCCAACGTTTCGT
>WJMR01000425.1 GCA_014727845.1 Ignavibacteriales bacterium | reverse complement strand
TCGGCGGGCTTTTCCGCCTTCGGTTCGGCGGGTTTCGCGTCCTTGGCTTTCTTCGGCTTCGCTTCCTTGGATTCCGCTTCGGCGGGTTTAATCGTTCCGCCCGCGGCTTCAATTTTCTTCTGCGCCGCCTCGCTCGCGTTCTCGTCGAGCACGGTTACTTTCGCATTCAGCTCGCCTTGCGCGAGAATCTTAAACGGTTGATTCGCCTTGCGCAACACGCCCGCCTTATAGAGCGTAACGCCGTCGATCACGGCGCCGTCGGCGAGCTTGCCGGCGTCGATCGCCTTTTGGAGGCGATAGAGATTCACCGATTGCTTCTCGACGCGGAACGGGGGCGTAAAACCGAACTTCGGCACGCGGCGTTGGAGCGGCATCTGCCCGCCCTCGAACCACGCCTTGTTGCGTTTGGCGCCCGAACGCGAGCGTTGCCCGTTCATACCGCGCGTCGCCGTATGACCGCCGCGCCCGGAGCCCTGACCGCGCCCCACGCGCTTACGCGTTTTGCGCGAACCATCGGCGTAACGGAGATTGCTCAAATATGCCATCGCGTTAAATCCTTACTCTCAAATTCTTTATTCAGCCGACGTTTCCGACGGCGTCGTCTTCTTCTCGTTCGGCGCGGGCGCCTCGGCTTGCTTCGCGTCGATCTCTTCGACCGTCACCAAGTGGGACACCTTCCTCGCCATACCGCGGATCTGCGGCGTGTCTCCGTGCACTCGGAACCAATTCGGTCGCCCGAGCCCCAACGCTTCTATCGTCCGCTTCTGATCTTTCGGGCGGTCGATAACGCTTCGGGTTTGCGTAATCTTAAGCATTTTCGCCATCGTTCGCTCCGTTATCGGTCGGCGCAATATAGTCGCCGGAAGTTTCGCTTATCTCGGCGGTCTCGTTCTTCTTCGTCTCGGATTTCTCCGCCGGCTCGGTCCGCTCCATCTCGAAGACTTCGGCAACCGACAGCCCCCGTTTCTTCGCCATATCGCGAGCGCTCGTCAGATTCAACAGCCCGGTCAAGGTCGCCTTCACTTGGTTGTGCGGATTCGAGGAGCCGAGCGATTTCGTCAGCACGTCCTGCACGCCCGCCAGCTCCAGCACGGCGCGAACGCCGCCGCCGGCGATTAAGCCCGTTCCCGGCGAGGCGGGTTTCAAGAGCACCCTGCCCGCGCCGAACTTACCGACGATCTGATGCGGAATCGTTCCCTTATGCAGCGGGATATCCTTCATATTCTTACGCGCGTCGTCCACGCCTTTCTGGATCGCGTCGGTCACCTCGTTGGCTTTACCCAATCCGACCCCGACCTTGCCTTCGCCGTTGCCGACGACCACGATCGAGTTGAACCCGAATCGCCGACCGCCTTTTACGACTTTGGCGACGCGGTTGATGCTAACCACGCGTTCTTTCAATCCGTCCGACTCGGGGGACCCTTGTCGTCTATCTCGTTTCAATTCGTCGCTCCGTTTTTCGCGATACGCGAGGCGCCTCTCGCCGCGCGCGTGAATGAAAGCGTTTCAATACGTCTCGTATCGTCGCGTCGCCCGACCCTCTCGGATCCGACGCCGCCTCTCAAGAGTGGCTGCCGGGGGAGGACTCGAACCTCCACGTACGGCTCCAAAGGCCGCTGTCCTGCCATTAGACGACCCGGCAGTCAAAACCTATTCGCGGCTTAGAACTGTAACCCGCCTTCTCTCGCCGCTTCGGCCACGGCTTTTATCTTGCCATGGTAGCGGTAGCCGTTGCGATCGAAGACGACCGTCTTCACGTTCTTTTCGCCGGCTTTCTTGGCGATAAGCTCGCCGACTTTCTTGCCTTTCTCGACGCCGGATAGCTTGGCGGCTTCTTCTTTCAGCTCGCCCGAACGAGTGGAGGCCGCGGCGATCGTCGCGCCGCTTGCGTCGTCCACAATCTGGGCGTACATATGGTTCAAACTCCGATAGACGGTGAGTCGCGGACGCTCCGCCGTTCCGGAGAGCTTTTGGCGAATTTTGATTTTCGCCCGTCGTCGCGTCGTGCCGCGTTTCTGTTTCATGGTTCCGAAACTCCTTATTTCGCCGTCTTGCCGGCTTTTCTACGAATATACTCGTCGCTATACTTAATGCCCTTGCCCTTGTAGGGTTCCGGCTCGCGGAACGAGCGTATCTTAGCGGCCACTTGCCCGACCAACTGCTTGTCGTATCCCGAAACGACGATCTGCGTTTGCGTGGGCGCTTGAAGCTCGACGTCCTCGGGCGGCATAAAGTAAATCGGGTGCGAATAGCCGATATTCATCAGCAAGTTCTTGCCCTTCATCTCCACGCGGAACCCGACGCCGACAACGTCGAGCGTTTTCGAGTATCCTTCGCTCACGCCGACGACCATATTGCTCACCAACGAACGCGCCAATCCGTGTTGCGCGCGACTCCGGCCCGTGTCGTCCCGACGCGTCACCGTTATCCGGTCGTTCTCGAGCGCGACGTTCACCTCGGGGCGGAACGCCTGCGTCAGCTCGCCCTTCGGACCCTTAATCGTAACGACGTTGTCTTTAACCGTCGCCGTCACGCCGCTCGGAATTTCGATCGGTTGTTTACCTATGCGAGACACTGCTTCGCTCCTTACGCTCTAATCGTTACCAAATATAACAAAGCACTTCGCCGCCGACGCGCTCCTTACGGGCGCGCTTCTCGGTCATAACACCCTTCGACGTCGAGATAACCGCGACGCCGTATCCGTTGAGCACGCGCGGCAAATCGTCGGCTTTCGTGTATCGGCGAAGCCCCGGCGAGGAGACTCGCTTGAGCCCCGCGATAACGGGCTTGCCGTCCTTATACTTCAAAAACAGACGCAGAACGTTCTGCTTATCGTCCTCTATTTCCTCGAAATCCATAATGAAGGAACTATCCTTCAGGATTTGCGCGATGCCCTTCTTCGTTCTCGACGAAGGGATCTCGACTCTGCGTTTATTCGACCGAATCGCGTTGTTAACCCGCGCGAGAAAATCGGCGATGGGATCTGTAACTCCCGACATACGGCTCTATTCTCCTTTTACCAACTCGACTTCTTAACTCCGGGCAACTCGCCCCGGTGCGCTTTTTCGCGGAGCACCAAGCGAGAGACGCCGAACTTACGATAATAGCTTCTCGCCCGTCCCGTCACCATACACCGATTGGTTTGGCGAACGGGTGAGGCGTCGCGCGGCAATTTCTGCAACGCTTCGTAGTCGCCTTGCTTCTTCAATTCCTCGCGAATCTTCGCGTATTTCTCCGCCGTGCGGCGGCGCTTCTCTTCGCGGGCTATCAAACACTTTCTCGCCATAACTCGTTCCTTAACTCGCTTTCTTTCTAAACGGGAATCCGAACGACGAGAGCAACTCGTGCGCCTCGTTGTCGGTCTCGGCGGTCGTCACAATCGTCACGTCCATACCCATCACGCGGTTAACGTGGTCAATGTTGATTTCGGGAAAGACGATCTGCTCTTTTACGCCGATCGTATAGTTGCCGCGTCCGTCGAAGGATTTATCCGACAGACCGCGAAAGTCGCGAACGCGCGGCAGCGTAACGTTGATCAGCCGATCGAGAAACTCGTACATCCGCTCGCGCCGAAGCGTCACCGTCGCGCCGACGGTCATCCCCTCGCGCAGCTTAAAGTTCGAGATCGCCTTCTTCGAACGCCGCACCGACGCCTTCTGACCCGTAACCGCCTCGAGGTAGCCGATCGCCTCGTCGAGAACCTTCGCGTCCTGCGCCGCGTCCCCGACGCCCATATTGACGACGATCTTCTCCAGCCGAGGCGCTTGGTTGACGTTCTTGTATTCAAATTTCTTCATCAACGTCGGACGCACGTCGGACTTATAGCGCTCGAGCAAACGGCACGGAATCGCGACATCCGGCGCGACCGCGTAGGTCGGCTCGTCGCTTTTCTTGCCCTTCTTCGGCTGTCCTTCTTTTTGCTTCTTTTCTTTCTTCGCCATGTCGTTTCGTCGTGTTATGCTTAAACTTATTCGCGCGTCGCCTCGTCGCTCGCGTCGGAATTCTACGTAAACATCTCGCCGCTTTTATTGGCGACTCGCGCGGTCTTCTTCTTGCCCGACTTCTCGTCGATCACGATCTGCGCGTTTACCCGCGTCGGCTCGCCCGTCTTCGGATCCAACGGCATCACGTTCGATAGGTGAATCGACGCTTCTTTCTCGATGATGCCGCCCTGCGGATTCTGTTGCGTCGGTTTCGTATGACGCTTCCGAAGGTTCACGCCCTCTACGATCACGCGGTTCTTTTCCGGAAAGACTTTCAGCGCCTTGCCCGTTTTGCCGCGTTCGTTGCCGGCGATAACCATCACTTCGTCGTTCTTCTTAATTCTGTTCTTCTTCACGTCGTCAATCCTTTTTTATCGCGTCGGATTCGGTTAGAGCACTTCCGGCGCGAGCGAAACGATTTTCATATATTGCTTCTCGCGGAGCTCGCGCGCCACGGGACCGAAGATGCGGGTGCCGCGCGGCTCGCCCTGCGGATTCAGCAACACGGCGGCGTTCTCGTCGAACCGAATATAGGAACCGTCTTTGCGTCGCGTCTCCTTCTTCGTCCGAACGACCACCGCTTTTGAAACCTCGCCCTTCTTCACGTTGCCGCCGGGCATCGCGCTCTTAACCGAGACGACGATCAAATCGCCCACGCCGGCGTAGCGCCTACTGGATCCGCCGAGAACGCGGATGCAACGGATCTTCTTCGCGCCGGAATTATCGGCGACCGTTAAATTCGTTTCTTCTTGAACCATCGTTCTTACTCCTTATCGGATCGTCGGCGCCGTCGCGATCGCTCGCGCCGCCCGACGTTTCCAAACCGAATTACTTCGCCTTCTCGACAATCTCGACCACGCGCCAGCGCTTGCGCTTGCTCAACGGTCGCGTTTCCATCACGCGCACCAGATCGCCGACGCCGCACTCTTGCTTCTCGTCGTGAGCCAGCAATTTTTTGGTCTTTTTATAATACTTCTGATAGATCGGGTGCGCCACGCGCCGCTCGACGGCGACCGTGACGGTCTTCTCCATCTTATCGGCGACGACCAACCCTAATCTCGTCTTCCGAATAGTTCTTGTATCTTCCATCGGTTACGCGTCCGCCTTTTCTACGTTCGAAGCTTCCGTTACCGTCGCCTCTTTTTGCTCGTCCTTCTCGCGATTGGCGAGCTCGGTAAGCAGTCGAGCGATCGTCTTCTTCGTATCCTTCAGCTTCGAGGTGTTCGTCAATTGTTTCAGCGAGTGGGTGAATCGTAAATCCACCAGACTCCGACGCTCCTCGTCGATCCGCTCTTGGATCTCCTTGGTCGATAACTCGCGTATTTCGTTGATTTTCATACTCGATTGTCCGTTCTCGGTGAAACGCTATGCTCTCGGTAAAACGCTATGCGCTCGGTAAAACGCTATGCGCTCTCTTCGTAATCCGGGCGCGTGACGATTTTTGTGCGCACGGGCAATTTATAGGACGCCAACTTCAACGCCGCCAACGCCAACTCTCGCGAAACGCCCGCGACCTCGAACATAATCCGCCCCGGCCTCACCGGCGCCACCCAGAACTCCGGCGCGCCTTTGCCCTTGCCCATACGGGTTTCGAGCGGTTTCTTCGAGAGCGGCTTATCCGGGAAGATCCGAATCCACACCTTACCGTCGCGCTTCATCTTACGCGTGATAGCCACACGACACGCCTCGATCTGGCGATTGGTGATCCAGTGATGATCGAGCGCTTTCAAGCCGAAATCCCCGAACGCCACCGTGGCGCCGCGACCGGCTTTGCCCTTCATCTTACCGCGTTGCATCTTCCGAAATTTTACTCGCTTCGGCAACAGCATATCGTCGTTCCTTTTTTCTCGTCCTCGAACGCGCCACAGCGCGCGCTCGGAAAATCTCTTATTCTAATCTTCGCTCCCGAGACGTTACTCGGAGCGTTTGTCGTCCTCGCGCCGAGGTTACTCGGAGCGTTTTCCTAAAATCTCGCCTCGGCAGATCCACACCTTCACCCCGATCGAGCCGTAGATCGTATCGGCGCGCTCGGAGGCGAAATCGATATCCGCCCGAAGCGTGTGCAGAGGAATCCTGCCGTTCTTATATTGCTCGGTTCTCGCCATCTCCGCGCCGCCCAAGCGTCCGGAACACATAATCTTTATGCCCTCGGCGCCCATGCGCATCGTGGAGTTCATCGCGGTTTTCATCGCGCGTCGGAACGAAATCCGTCCCTTCAACTGGTTCGCGAGCTGCTCGGCGACGAGTTTCGCCTCGAGTTCGGGACGCTTGATCTCGGAAATCTGAACCTTAACTTCCTTGTTCGTGATCTCCTTGAGCTCTTGCTCGAGCTGGGAGATTTCCTTGCCGCTCTTCCCGATAACGACGCCCGGACGCGAGGTGTGAATCGTGATGATAAGATTCTTCGACGTCCGATCGATAAGGATGCGCGAGATGCCCGCTTTCGTCATACGAGCGCGGATATAGTTGCGCAGCTTGTCGTCCTCGGCGAGCTTCGTCTGATAGCTCTTTTCCTCGTACCAATTGGATTCCCATCCGCGATTAACGCCGACTCGAAATCCCAACGGATGTATCTTTTGTCCCAAACTAATTCTCCGAGCTTAATTATACGTCGAGACCACAATCGTCACGTGGCAGGAGCGCTTCCGAACGCGGTACGCTCTTCCCATCGGCGCGGGCTGAATGCGCTTCAACGTGGGTCCTTGATCGACGAACGCCTCTTTGACGTAAATTTCTTCGGGTTCCAAACGCTCGTCTTCGTTCTTATTCATAATGTTCGCCACCGCCGATCGGAGCGCCTTCTCGGCGTCTTCGGAGGCGTGTTGCGGCGCGAAATGAAGCGTGGTTAACGCCTCGTCAACCCGCTTTCCGCGGATCATATCCACCACCAGGCGCATCTTACGCGGCGAGGAGGGGATGTATCGCGCTATCGCTTTGGCTTCCATATCTATAAGTCCTTGTTACTTAACCGTTGTCGGATCGTTATTTCTTCCTCGACGCCTTCTCGGCTTTCGTGCCCGGGTGCCCGCGGAAAATCCGCGTCGGCGAAAACTCGCCCAACTTATGCCCGACCATATTCTCCGAGATATAAATCGGAATCATCTTATTGCCGTTGTGCACGGCGATCGTGTGCCCGACGAAATCGGGGGAAATCGTCGATGCGCGCGACCACGTTTTAACGATCTTTTTCTCGTTCCGCTCGTTCAGCGCGTCGATCTTCGCGGCGAGCTTGTGGTGAATGAACGGTCCTTTTTTTACCGAACGAGGCATACTATCGCTCTCTTATTTTTTCCGTCTCTTAACGATGTACCGATCCGAAGGGTTCTTTTTCTTACGAGTCTTCAAGCCCTTCGTTTTCTTGCCCCATGGCGTAACGGGGTGCCCGCCGCCGGAGCTTCTGCCTTCGCCGCCGCCCATCGGGTGATCGACGGGATTCATAACGACGCCGCGCACGTGCGGGCGTTTGCCCATCCAGCGCTTCCTGCCCGCCTTGCCGAGCGTCAAATTCTCCCGCTCGGAATTGCCGACCGCGCCGTAGGTGGCGTAGCACTCTTTACGAACCATCCGCGTCTCGCCCGAAGGCAACTTCAGCGTAACGAACGCGCCTTCCTTCGCCGTTACTTGAATCGCCATGCCGGCGCTCCTGCCGAGCTGGCCGCCCTTGCCGGGCTTCATCTCGACGTTGTGCACCGTGCCGCCGAGCGGAACGTTCGAAAGCGGCATCGCGTTGCCGACGCGAATATCGACGCTCTCGCCCGCGACGACCGAATCGCCGACGCTCAAGCCGTTCGGCGCTAAAATGTAGCGCTTCTCGCCGTCGGCGTAGTGCAACAACGCTATGCGAGGCGTGCGGTTCGGATCGTATTCGATCGCCGCAACCTTCGCCGGAACGTCGCGCTTGTCGCGCTTAAAGTCGATGATTCGATACCGACGCTTATGACCGCCGCCGCGAAACCGCGTCGTGATCCTACCGTTATTGTTCCTACCGCCGGATTTCTTCAGCGGCGCCAACAACGATTTCTCCGGCGCCTTCTTCGTTACTTCCTCGAACGTCGATACCGAGCGAAATCGGCTGCCCGGCGTGTTCGGTTTTAACTTCTTAATTGCCATGGTTCAAACTCCCGCTTCGGTTACGCCTGCTCGACGATGTCGATCGTGTCGCCGTCCTTTAAGGACACGAACGCCTTCTTATACGTCGGCTTCTTTCCCGCCAACCGTCCGCGGCGCGTAAACTGCGTTTTCGTTTTCCCCTTCACCACCGCGGTGTTCACGGAGGTTACGGTAACGTTGTATCGCTCTTTAATCGCGCGGGCGATCTCGATTTTGTTGGCGGCTTTCGCCACGATAAAACCGTATTGATTTTGCTCCGCGTTCAAGTCCGTGTTCTTCTCGGTGAACAACGGTCGGATGAGGATTTCCTTCGTGTTCATACTCACGCCGTCGCTTTCTCTTCGGTAAATTGCCGGATAATCGCCTCGGCGGCGCCTTGCTGCATCACCAGCGTCTCGTGGTTCAGGATGTCGTACGTCGATACGTCCTTCGCCGCGAGCGTCGCGGTTTTCGGCAAATTGCGCGCGGATTTATAAACGTTCGCGTCATGCTCGGCGGTAAGTAAAAGCGTTTTGGTTCCGGTCAAGCTCAACGCGTCGAACATCTCGACGACTTGCTTCGTCTTCGGCTCGTCGAACGAGAAGTTCTCGACGACGACGATTTTCTCTTCCTTCGCCTTCAGCGAGAACGCCGAAAGCCGCGCCAATCGTTTCAACTTCTTGTTGAGCTTCTGCCGATAGCTTCTCGGTCGCGGTCCGAAGATCGTTCCGCCGCCGATCCAGAGCGGCGAGCGGATGGTGCCGACGCGCGCCGCGCCGCGACCCTTCTGCCGCCACGGCTTTCTGCCGCCGCCGCGAACCTCGCTGCGCTCTTTCGCCTTATGCGTTCCTTGACGACGATTCGCCATATGCGCCTTCACCGCCAGATAGAGCGCGTGGTCGTTCGGCTCGACCCCGAAAATCTCTTCGGGCAGATCGATCGACGTTCCGCTTTTCGCGCCGTCTATTTTTACTACGTCCAACTTCATATCAAAGCCGTTTACAGTTTGTGTATTTCCACAAGGCCGTTAACCGCGCCCGGAACGGCGCCCTTAACGGCGATAATGTTCTTCTCGACGGCAACGTCAACAATCGTAAGATTGCGCGTCGTCTTCCGATCGCCGCCCGTCCGACCCGCCATACGCGTGCCTTTGAGCACTCGCGACGGATCCGAGCTTTGCCCGATGGAGCCGGGGTGGCGCAACCGATCGCTCTGACCGTGCGTAACGCCGCCGACGCCGCCGAAGCCGTGACGCTTCATAACGCCCTGAAAGCCCTTGCCCTTCGACGTCCCGACGACCTTAACGCGGTCGCCGACGTTGAAGATGTCGGCTTTAATCTCGTCGCCGATTTTATGCTCGCCCGCCTCTACGAGTCGGAACTCGCGGAGCGTTCGGCGATACGGCAACTTGTGCTTCTCGACGTAACCTTGCTCGGGCTTCCGCGCTTTGTTCTTCTTCTTGTCGCCGAATCCCAATTGGAGCGCGTCGTAACCGTCGGCGTCTTTCGTGCGAACGCGCATAACGGCGCACGGTCCCGCCTCGATGAGCGTGACGGGCGTGCGGACGTTGTTCGCGTCGTACACGTTCGTCATCCCCAATTTTCTGCCAATTATTCCGGTCATCGTTTCTTCTCTTTTCAATTACCGCGCTTCGAGCGATTGTCGTAAATCCGACTCGATTTCTTACCCGCTCGGCGCGCGGCGTTCACTACAACTTAATCTCGATATCGACGCCCGCGGGGATGTCGAGCTTACTTAACGAATCGACCGTCTTCGAGTTCGAGTTGTGAATATCGATAATCCGCTTATGCGAACGCGTCTCGAACTGCTCCCGCGATTTCTTATCGACGTGCGGCGAACGAAGCACCGTAAAAACCGTGCGTTTCGTCGGCAACGGGACGGGTCCCGAAACCACGGCGCCCGTGGAGCGCACCGTCTTGATTATCTTTTCCGTCGATTTATCGATCAAAATATGATCGTACGATTTCAGTCGTATTCTAATTTTCTGACCCGCCACAGGTCTTCTCCCGATGTTTTGAAGACGGGAAAAGGGAGCGATCTCCCTTTTCCCCGTCTCAATACGTCACACTGGTTACTATTCGATGATCTTCGTTACGACGCCCGAACCGATGGTCCGACCGCCTTCGCGGATCGCGAAACGGAGTTTGTCCTCCATCGCGATCGGCGCGATTAACTCGATCGACAGTTTTACGTTGTCACCGGGCATTACCATCTCGACGCCTTCCGGCAACGTGGCGACGCCCGTGACGTCCGTGGTGCGGAAATAGAACTGCGGACGATAGCCCGAGAAGAACGGCTTATGACGACCGCCTTCTTTCTCTTTCAGCACGTAAACTTCGCCCTCAAATTTCGTGTGGGGCGTTACCGAAGCCGGCTTCGCGATAACCATACCGCGCTCGATCTCTTTCTTATCGACGCCGCGAAGCAGGATGCCCGCGTTATCGCCCGCGACCGCCGAATCGAGCTCCTTGCGGAACATCTCGACGCCCGTGACGACCGTCTTCTTATGCTGACCGAGACCGATAAGCTCGACCTCTTCCTGCACTTTAACCTGACCGCGCTCCACGCGACCGGTGGCGACCGTGCCGCGGCCGGTAATCGAGAACACGTCCTCGACCGGCATCAAGAACGGCTGATCGACGGCGCGCTCGGGAACGGGAATATAATCGTCGCAAGCGGCCATAAGATCCCAGATGCACTGCAGACGCGGATCCTCGTCGGCGACGCCGTCTTCCGAACCGGCGTTGAGCGCCTCGAGGGCGGAGCCCTTGATGATCGGAATATCGTCGCCCGGGAATTCGTACTCGTTGAGCAGCTCCCGAAGCTCCATCTCGACCAGCTCGACCAACTCTTCGTCGTCAACCAAATCGACTTTATTCATAAAGACGACGATGCGCGGAACGCCCACCTGACGCGCCAAGAGGATGTGCTCGCGCGTTTGGGGCATCGGACCGTCGGTGGCGGCGACGACGAGAATCGCGCCGTCCATCTGCGCGGCGCCGGTGATCATATTCTTGACGTAGTCGGCGTGACCCGGGCAATCGACGTGCGCGTAGTGCCGTTTATCGGTCTGATACTCGACGTGCGCCGTCGCGATCGTGATGCCGCGCTCTTTCTCTTCGGGGGCGTTGTCGATCGAATCGAACGAACGCACCTCCGACATGCCGCGCTTCGCCAGCGCGAGCGTGATAGCCGCGGTCAACGTCGTCTTACCGTGATCGACGTGCCCGATCGTTCCTATGTTAACGTGCTCCTTACTACGATCAAATTTTTCTTTCGCCATCGCTTGCTTCTCCTTTACGATTTTTTTGTTAAACGATCTCCGCGGCCTACGATACCTTTTTGCCCATCGAGCGTTCCGCGATCTCTTCGGCGATCGTCCGCGGCGCCGGCTCGTAGCGAGCGAACTGCATCGAATAGATGGCTCTGCCCTGCGTCATCGAGCGCAGCGTCGTCGCGTAGCCGAACATTTCCGCCAGCGGCGCGAACGCCTTGATAACCTGCGCGTCCTTCCGCGCCGAAAACCCTTCGATGCGTCCGCGACGTCCGTTCAAGTCGCCCATCACGTCGCCGAGATACTCTTCCGGCGTTACGACCTCGACCTCCATAATCGGTTCGAGGATAACGGGTTTCGCCTTACGAGCGCCGTCTTTGAACGCCATCGAAGCGGCGACCTTAAAGGAAAGCTCGTCGGAATCGACGTCGTGATACGAACCGTCGTAGAGCTTCGCCTTCACGTCCACCACGGGGTAGCCCGCCACGATGCCGTTTCGCAACGCTTCCTGCAACCCGTTCGAGACCGAAGGGATGTATTCCTTCGGCACCGAACCGCCGACGATCGCGTTCTCGAACTCGAACCCTTTGCCCGCCTCGTTCGGCGATAGCTCGATGTTCACGTGACCGTACTTGCCTCTGCCGCCGGACTGCTTGACGAACTTGCCCTCGGCTTGCACCGTCTGCGTGATCGTCTCGCGGTAGGCGACTTGCGGTTTCCCGACGTTCGCCTCAACCTTGAACTCGCGCCGCATACGATCGACGATGATCTCGAGGTGAAGCTCGCCCATACCGGCGATCAGCGTCTGCCCCGTCTCCTCGTCGCTCTTTACGCGGAACGTCGGATCTTCGTCCGAGAGGCGCGTCAGCGCGTCGGAAAGTTTGTCTTGATCGGCTTTGGTCTTCGGCTCGATCGCGATTTCGATGACCGGCTCGGGGAAGGTCATCATCTCGAGGACGACCGGCGACTTCTCGTCGCACAGCGAATCGCCCGTGCGGGTGTTCTTAAACCCGACCGCCGCGGCGATGTCGCCCGCGCGAACGAACGGAATTTCCTCCCGACTGTTCGCGTGCATCTGCAACAATCTGCCGACGCGTTCTTTCTTCCCGCTCGTCGAGTTGTAAACGTACGAGCCCGATTCGAGCTTGCCGCTATAAACCCGGAAGTACGTCAGCTTGCCGACGTACGGATCGTTAACAATTTTGAAAGCCAGCGCCGCGAATTTCTCGTTCTCGTCGATCTTCCGCTTGATTTTTTCCGTCATATCCGGCGTGTGCGTCTCGACGTGATCGAAGTCGATCGGCGCGGGAAGGAATTCGACGACCGCGTCCAGCAGGCGTTGCACGCCCTTATTCTTAAACGCGGATCCGCAAAGCAGCGGGATGATCTTAAGTTCGATGGTCGCCTTGCGCAACACGGCGACGACCTCCTCCTCGGAGATCTCCTCGCCCTCGATGTATTTTTCGAGCAGCGTGTCGTCCACGTCGGATACGGCTTCGAGCATCTCGGTGCGATACTTTTTCGCCGTCGCGACGAGGTCTTCGGGAATCTCGATCTCCTCGAACGTCGCGCCGAACGTGTCGTCGTGATACATCCGCGCCTTGAACGTGATCAGATCGATGATGCCGCTAAACATATCGCCCTCGCCGATCGGCAAGGTAATCGGGATGGCGTTGGCGCCGAGGCGCTCGCGGATCATATCGACGACGCCGTAGAAATCCGCGCCCGTCCGATCCATCTTATTGATGAACCCGACGCGCGGCACGCGGTATTTATCGGCTTGCCGCCACACGGTTTCCGACTGCGGCTCGACGCCGCCGACCGCGCAGAAGAGCGCCACCGCGCCGTCCAGGACGCGAAGCGACCGCTCGACTTCCACGGTGAAATCGACGTGGCCGGGCGTGTCGATGATGTTAATTTCGTGTTTGTCCCAGTAGCAGGTCGTCGCCGCGCTCGTAATCGTGATGCCGCGCTCTTTCTCCTGCTCCATCCAGTCCATCGTCGCGGCGCCGTCGTGCACCTCGCCTAATCGATGGAGTCGTCCCGTGTAGAATAGAATGCGTTCGGTCGTCGTAGTCTTACCGGCGTCGATATGCGCCATAATCCCGATATTCCGAACATTCTCTATGTTAATCTTCTTAGACATTTCTCTTTCGTATTCGCTTCGTGTCGCGCTATCGCTTCGTCAATCGTTCGTCTATTGTGTGGTGTCGATTTCGTCGCTATCGCGTATATATATTATTGTTTAAACTCGTTTACCATCTGAAGTGCGCGAACGCTTTGTTGGCGTCGGCCATCCGATGCGTTTCCTCGCGTTTCTTCACCGTTCCGCCTTCGCCGTTCGAGGCGTCGATAAGCTCGCCGGCCAAGCGCGCGGCCATCGTTTTCTCGCCGCGACCGTTCGTGAAGCGTTTCAACCAGCGCATCGCCAAAGCGGCTCGCCGATCGGGTCGGACTTCCATCGGCACCTGATAGGTGGCGCCGCCGACGCGACGACTACGCACCTCGACCATCGGTTGCGCGTTCTGCATCGCCTTCTTAAAAACCTCGAGCCCGGGCTTCTTTGTCCGCTCTTCGATAAGATCGAAGGCGTCGTAGATAATATTTCTCGCGACCGTTTTCTTGCCATGGATCATCAACGTGTTGACGAACTTGGCGACCAGCACGTCGTTGTGCTTCGGGTCGGGTTGCACGTATCGTTTGGGGGCTCTGCGTTTTCTCATCGTTCGCTCTTACTCTTGGCTTCCGTCCGTTTACGATTTCTTCGGTCGCTTGGCGCCGTATTTCGATCTCCCTTGTCGCCGATCTTCCACGCCGTTGGCGTCCAACGTGCCGCGCACGATGTGATACCGAACGCCCGGCAAGTCTTTCACGCGACCGCCGCGAATCATCACCATCGAGTGCTCCTGCAGGTTGTGACCCTCGCCCGGAATATAGGCGGTAACCTCGAGGTGGTTCGTCAAACGAACGCGCGCCACTTTGCGAAGCGCCGAGTTCGGCTTCTTCGGCGTCGTGGTGTAAACTCGCGTGCACACCCCGCGCTTTTGCGGGCACGACTCCAGCGCTCTCGCCTTCTTCTTCTCGACGATTTGCTTTCGTCCTTTGCGCACTAATTGATTGATCGTCGGCAACGGCGACTCCTCAAAATTTGTCTTAAAAAATTTCAGACTCTCAATATAGTATTTCTATAAAATAACCGCAACCATTTTGGCGCTTTTTGGGGCGATTTTACGACCGCCCCAAATCTCGCTCGCGCCTACTCGGTCGCGCCTACTCGCTCGCGCCCGCTTCCGAGGTCGGCTCCGCGGCGGGCTTTTCCGTCGGCTCGCCTTCGACCGCCTCTTCCTCGGGCGTCTCGAGGATCTCCGGTTCGGGAAGGTTGACGACCAAGTCGCGATACTTCCGCAAGCCCGTGCCCGCGGGTATCAAGCCGCCCATCAAGACGTTCTCTTTCAAGCCCTCGAGCCGGTCCGACTTCGCCGCGATCGCCGCGTTCGCCAAGACCTTCGTCGTCTCCTGGAACGACGCCGCCGAAAGGAAGCTGCGCGTCGAGAGCGCCGCCTGCGTAATGCCGAGCAGTATGTTCTCGAACGTCGCCGGCTCCGCGTCTCGCGCCTCCACTTCGTCCCGACTCTTTAACTTCATGTCCTCGTTCGTTTCCCGGAGTTTCGCCCGCGTGAGCGTCTGCCCCTCCTTCAGCTTCGAGCCGCCGGGATCGACGACGACGAGACGGTCCTTGAGGGATTCGTTCTCGGCGCGGAACTCCTGGCGATCGACGATGTCCTCTTCCAAGAACCGCGTGTCGCCCGGATGCACGACCCGTACCTTCTGCAACATTTGGCGCACGATCACCTCGATGTGCTTGTCGTTGATCTTCACGCCCTGCATCCGATAGACTTCCTGAATCTCGTTGACGAGATATTCCTGCACCGCGTTCGACCCCTTGATGCGCAGGATGTCGTGAGGATTGATCGGTCCGTCGGTGATCTTTTCGCCCGCGGGGATCTCGTCGTTATCCTGCACCAAGATGTGTTTGGAAAGCGGCACGTTATACTTCTTCTCGTCGTGTCCGTCCTCGGAGCGCACGATGATCTCGCGCGAACCTTTCTTGCGCGCGCCGAAGGAGACGAAGCCCTCGATCTCCGAGACGATCGCCGGCTCTTGCGGGCTGCGCGCCTCGAACAATTCGGTGACGCGCGGCAGACCGCCGGTGATGTCCCGCGATTTGGTTTGGCTCTTCGAGATTTTCGCCAACGTCGTGCCCGCCGGAACGCGCTCGCCCTCGTCAACCGAGATGTGCGCCTTCGAAGGCAGGTTGAACGTCTTCTCCTCGCCGTCGTCCCCTTCGATGGTGACCATCGGCGTGAGCGTGCGGTCGCGCGGCTCCAAGACGACCTTCTGCACGTGTCCGGTTTGCTCGTCGGTCACGTGCTGCATCGTCTCGTTCTCGATCAAGTCGATAAACTTGACCGTTCCCGTGATGTCCGTGAGTATCAAGGCGTTCCACGGGTCGTGGTTATAGAGGGGTTGCTTGCGCTTCACTTCCGCGCCCTCGTCCACCAAGAGCGTGGCGCCGTAGGGAACGGGGTAACTCTTCAGCACGCGCTCTTCCTCGCGCACCTCGAGCTGACCGCGTCTTCCCGTAACCACCTTCACCGTCACCTTGTCGCCGAAGAGATTCATTTCCTCTTTCTCGACGAAGTTGACGCGGCTGTAATTAACGACGCCGTCCACTTCCGCCTCGACTTGCGACTGGCTCGCGATACGCGAGGAGGTGCCGCCCAAGTGGAACGTCCGAAGCGTAAGCTGGGTTCCCGGCTCGCCGATCGATTGCGCCGCGATGACGCCGACCGCCTCGCCGATCTCGACGAGCTTACCGTTCGTTAAGTTTCTGCCGTAACATTTCGCGCAGACGCCGCGAGGCGACTCGCACGTGAGCACGGTGCGGATATAGATCGAGTCGATGCTCGAATCCTCGATCTTCGCGACCGTCTCTTCGTCGATCATCTCGCCGGCGAACACGATCTCCTCGTCGGTGCGGGGGTCGTACACGTCCTCCTGCACCACGCGTCCGATCACGCGCTCGGCGAGCGACTCGCGCTCGTCGTTCATATCCTTGATGGCGGAAACTTCGATGCCGAGGATCGTGCCGCAATCGTCTTCCGTGATGATCACGTCCTGCGCCACGTCCACCAAGCGTCTCGTCAAATAGCCCGCGTCGGCGGTCTTCAACGCCGTATCCGCCAAGCCCTTCCGAGCGCCGTGCGTCGAGAGGAAATACTCGAGCACCGAGAGGCCCTCCTTAAAGCTGGCGACGATCGGGTTCTCGATGATCTCGCCCGCCTGACCCGAGAGCGATTTCTGCGGCTTTTGCATCGTGCCGCGCATTCCCGCCAACTGCGAGACCTGCTCCTTCGAACCGCGCGCGCCGGAATCGACCATCATGTGGATCGCGTTGAATCCCTGGTCGTCGAGCTTCAGCTTCCGCATCAACGCGTTCGAGACGTTGTTCGTCGTGTGCGTCCAGACGTCGATCGTCTTGTTGTAGCGCTCGTTGTCCGTGATGAAGCCCTGCTCGTATTCCGAGAGGATGCCCTCGACTTGCTCGTAGGCGTCGTCGATGTATTTCGTCTTCTCGTCCGGCACCAGCAAGTCGCCGAAGCTGATCGAGAGACCGCCCTCGGTCGAGTAGCGGAACCCAAGATCCTTCAGGTCGTCGAGGAACTTCGCGGTTACCTTGTTGCCCAGCTTCATGAACATCTTGCTGATGAACGCGCCGAACGATTTCTTTAGTAATAGTTGATTGACGAAGCCCATCTCGTCGGGCACGATGCCGTTAAAGATCACTCGCCCAATCGAGGTGTCGTGAATCTCGCCGTGCGAGCGCACCTTTATTTTCGCGTGGAGCGACACGACGCCGTTGTCGTAGGCGACGAGCGCTTCGGCGGTCGTGCTGAAATATTTACCTTCGCCCTTTTCGCCGTCCCGACGCTTCGTGAGATAATAGACTCCGAGGATGATGTCCTGCGTCGGCACCACGATCGGGTTGCCGTTCTGAGGCGAGAGGATGTTGTGGCTCGAGAGCATCAGTAGGTGCGCCTCGAGTTGCGCCTCGGCCGATAGCGGCACGTGAACGGCCATCTGGTCGCCGTCGAAATCCGCGTTGAACGCCGTGCACACCATCGGGTGGAGGCGGATCGCCTTTTCGT
>WJMR01000424.1 GCA_014727845.1 Ignavibacteriales bacterium | reverse complement strand
GTGTTCGTTCGCCGTAAAATCCTTAGCCGTGTCGTTCGCCGAATCGGCCGGAGCCATCTCAGCCGGCGCGATTTCGATCGGCGCCAAATCCACATTATCCACCGCCGTCGCGACGGTGAGAATATCGGGTTCGGCGACGGATCGAGGCGACTCGAAGAACTCGGTCGCCTGGCGAACGGATACGCGCTTGATGTCGCCGATCGGAAGCCCGACGTTGTCGATGTTCGTCTCGTCGATGTAGAGACGTTCGCGGCATTCGGTGTAATATTTGCCTTGTCGGATCAACTCCATCCGCTTAACAATAATCGAACGCAACTCGTCCGCCGAATAACCCGGCGTTTCCTCGCTTGGATCCCCGAACGCGACGACCACGGAATTATTCATACCCTCGTGGACGAGGACGGGCGCTCCGATATCCATCGCCTCGAACATCTCTTTCACGTCGTCGCGCGCCACGCGCACGCATCCGTGAGAGCTGGGGCGCTTGCCAAGATATTTATAATAGCTGCTGGAACCCAATCCGTGAAAACCGATGCCCCAGTTGAAGGGCATGAAATGCGTCATCCGCGCGCTATCGAATTGAATCGAATACCACTCTTCGTATTTGCTTTGGATTACGAAGACGCCTTCCTGTGTGTGCATGCCGTCCACAATATAGGGCGTGCCCGTCGAAACTTTCAGCGGCAACGTGGGTTGATCGCGTCGGTGGAGGTACGCCATTTGCTCGGCGATGTCGATCACGACGAACGCGTTTTTCGCGGTAAAGAGGGTGTCGCGTAAGTCGGGATTATAGTGCCCCACGAAGGCGTTGGACGGGAACTCGATCGGGTCGGACGGACGTTCGTATCCGATTATCCGAAGCCCCGTAAGCGCGGACCACACGCCGGCGGCGGTAAGAAAAATTACGAGCGAACGCATCGCGTCAACTCCCCTGAAAATGTTCTTTAATCGCGCGCGCGCGTTTCTCGCCGACCACGCCGGCGAGCGCCTCGACGTTCGCGTCTTTGACGGCGCGCACGCTCCCCATTTCTTTTAACAAGCGATCGGCGGTTTTGTTCCCGACGCCTTTTATTTCCGTAAGCTCCGTGGCGAACGTTCGCTTCTCTCGTCGCTTCCGATGGAAGGTGATCGCGAAGCGGTGCGCTTCGTCGCGGAGTTGTTGTAACAGCTTCAAGCTCGAGGATGTTCGCGGCAATATCGACGGCTCCGAAGCGCCGGGGAAGAAGACCTCCTCCAAGCGCTTCGCCAACCCGACGATCGGAACGTCGTCGATTCCCAATTTCGTAAGCGCCTTAACCGCCGCGGAGAGTTGCCCCTTGCCGCCGTCCACCATAATCAGGTCGGGGAGCGGCTCCTCCTCCTCGATCGCGCGTTTGTAGCGGCGCTTCACCGCCTCGTTCATACTCGCGAAATCGTCCTGCCCGACCGTGTCGCGAATAATGAATTTCCGATAGCGGCTCTTCTTCGGCTTTCCGTTCTCGAAGACGACGAGCCCCGCGACGGTGTCGGTTCCTTGGAGCGTCGAAACGTCGAAGCACTCGATGGAGCGGGGGAGCCGCTTGAGACGGAGATCGCGTTGCAACGCCGAGAGGGTGTAGGGCGCGTAGTCGTCCTTCTTCATCTTTTGGAGCTGGAGCTCCTTGAGCTGCAGGATCGCGTTTTGCTTGCACATCCTCGCCAGCCGCGCCTGATCGCCGCGTTGGGGCGTGTGAAGTCGTACGGCGTGTCCCGCGCGCTCGCTTAGCCATTCGGCGATGGTCTCGGCGTCGTCGGGTTCGGCCTCGGCGTAGATTTCGTGCGGAATCTCGGCGCCGTCGTAAAACTGTTTGACGAACGCGGCGTAGATTTCCGCCGGCTCTTCGTCGCCGCGCGCCTTGAATCGGAAATCCTTCTTGGCGACGAGCTTGCCGGCGCGGACGCAGAAGACGGCGCAGACGGCGTCGCGATCCTCGCGGGCGATCGCCAAGACGTCCCGATCGACGCGTTGATCGACGACGACCTTCTGTCGTTCGGAGACGCTCTCGAGTTGCGAGATCGTGTCGCGGAGTTTCGCCGCCCTCTCGTAGTCGGTGGTTTCGGCGGCGGCGTGCATCTCCTCGTTCAGCTCCGCTATCAGGTCGTCCGTTCTGCCTCGGAGCATCCGCACGGCTTGCCCGACGAGGCGGTTATAGTCCTCGCGTGAGATCAAGCCCTCGCATGGACCGTCGCACTTGTCGATATGATAATCGAGGCAAACCTTGTGCTTCTTTTTCTCGATCGACTCGGCGTCGATGGCGAGCTTGCAACTTCGGATCCGGAAGAGTTTGGTGATCGTGCGGAGCGCGGCGCGCATCGAGCGGACGTCCGTATAGGGGCCGAAGTATTTGCCGCCGTCGCGGCGAACGACGCGAGTCGGAAAGATTCGCGGATACGGCTCGTCGGTTACTTTGACGAAAGGGTAGGACTTGTCGTCCTTGAGATTGACGTTATACTTCGGCTTGTTCGCCTTGATGAGGTTGTTCTCGAGGGCGAGCGCCTCGATTTCGTTGTCGGTGACGACGACGTCCACATCGACGACTTGCCGAACCATCAGCGCGACGCGAGGCGAAGGTTGTTCTCCCGTGAAATAGGAGCGGACGCGATTCCGCAAGCTCTTCGCCTTTCCGACATAGAGCGTGGAGCCGGCGGCGTTTTTGAATTGATAAACGCCGGGGTCTGCGGGGAGATCCCGTAATTTCGCTTCGAGCGTCTTATTCATAACCTCGGAATTTGGGTCGCGCGCGTCCGCTCGCTCCCTCTCTCTAATCGAACACGTAGTTCTTCGGAATAACGACGACGCCGTTCTTGCTGGTCGTAAAACGCTTTCGATCTTCGTCGGGGTTGTAGCCGATCTCGAATCCTTCGGGCACGACGACGTTTTTATCGATGATCGCGCGGCGCACGCGCGCGTTCCTGCCGATCTCGACGTTGTTCATAATGATCGAGTCGCGGACGTCGGCGAAGCTGTTGATCCGTACGTTGGCGCCGACGATCGAGCGCTCGACGCCGCCGCCCGAGACGACCGCTCCGTCGCACATCAGCGAGTTGAAGGCGCGCGCCACCCGCTCGCCGCCGTGAGAGACGAGTTTGGCGGGGGGCGACTGCCCTTGGAATCCTCGAAGGGGCCAGCCGGCGTCGTACAGGTTGAACTCGGGCACGACGCTCACCAAATCCATGCTCGCGTCGTAGTAGCTGTCGAGCGTCCCGATGTCCTTCCAATAAATCTCTTCTTTCTTGTTCTCGTCCACGAACGGATAGGCGTGACACGGCATGCCGTTTTTCACCATATAGGGGATGACGTCCTTGCCGAAGTCGTGGTTCATCACTTTCTTGGACTCCATCTCCTCGAGCGTGTCAATGAGCGCTTTCGCGTTGAAAACGTAGATGCCCATGTTCACGAAGGAGCGTCCCGGTTTGCTCGGAATTTCCGGCGGATCGCTCGGCTTTTCGAGGAAGCCGCGGACCCGATTGTGCGCGTCGGCGTCCACGATCCCGAAACGGCTCGCCTCCTCGATAGGCACGTCGATGCAGGACATCGTGAGGTCCGACTTTTGGGCGATGTGGTATTCCATCATCTTCAAGTAGTCCATCTTGTAGATGTGGTCGC
>WJMR01000423.1 GCA_014727845.1 Ignavibacteriales bacterium | reverse complement strand
GCGACCACCGAACCGAATACGCTCAACGTGCTGCCGTGGGAGTCGATGACGCTCGACGCGGGCTTGCGTTCGTTGTTGACTATCGGCGGCGGAGACCTGCGCAACGCGTTCATCGTGGACGCGAAGATTATGGCGCGGATGAGCGTCAACACATCGAGCATAATCGAGCCGGTTCCGTTCGCGCTGATGGATCCGCCGAAGCTAAACGTCGGTAGCGGCGTGGCGATGGAATTGCATGGCTCGCGGTTTGTCGGCTTCCCTTTTCTGAACATCTCCTTCGCGACGGGAGACCCGGACTTCACCGATCCAATCGTTACGCAAACGATTAACGAGCGCGACGTGGCGTTCTTTACCGCGCAGCAATGGGAGACGTCCGTCTCCTACTATTGGGCGTCCGCCAATGATCGGCTCGTGCGCTTCCGAATGGATCTCGGCGTCGGTCAAACGCCCGTCTATAAAGCGTTCTACACGAGCGGCGAGCTCGACAGCGCGTATCTCGACTATAACGACCTGCAACCGCTTTTAGCGCTCTACTTTAACTTCGCCCCGAGTAATGAGGACTATATGGGAGCGAGTATGCGGTTCTTCGACGGACGACCGACGTTCGACGTTTGGCTGAAACTATTTACGCTTATGAACGACTACGACTTTCGATTCGCGGTTAAAACGATTATGTCGCCCTTCTTCCGTCCGCTCCGACCGTGGGAGAACTCGAGCGGCGTCTTCTTCCAACTCAGATTCCGTTGGGGGTTCGAGAAATGAGGACGCTCGTCTTACTAACGCTGGTCACAATCGGCGCGTCGGCGTTCGTCTTTCCGCAAGAGACTGACGGCGTGGAGGAGGACTATAAATACGAAAAGCTCGAAGCCGTGTACCGCAACCTCGAGCTTAATACGATGACGTTCGACGACGTGAAGGTTCGTTGGATCGTCACCGATCCGATGTTTATTCGCGAGTTGTTCAACCGATTCATTCAGGAGAACGCGCTACGGGTGCGCGGCGAACGGCCCACGTTCGAGCGACTGAAGGCGGCGACAAAGGACATCCAACAAGGGCGGATCAACGTCGAGATTAAGCGGCGCTACTACGACAACGAAATCCAAACACTCCGTTTCTTTATGGCGCCCGAGTATCTCTCGGCGGAGGACACGTCGGACTATTTCTTCGACGAGATATACGATTACGTTTATATCAAGCGCATACTCGGCGACAAAGTTTACGACCTACTGACGAAACGCTTCTACTCCGCGGACGACGTGACGAAGACGGTTCACTACCACACGGAAGGTAGGAACTTCGACCTCTATCTGAACCTATTCGACGCGCACGCGACGGTGTGGAACTATACGTTGGATCAATCGAACAAATTCTTTGGGACGGGATTTGGCAAGTGGGGGAACGACGTAATCGTTTTCCCGGGATGGTATTATCCGCAGTATTTCGTCGGTATGCGTTTCGAATATAAGACGTATCGATTCGTAAATATCGAGAATACGGACGAGGAGGTCGCGCAAACGAACGCGGATTATCGCGCCGCCTTCGGGATGGGATTTCCCGCGAAGAACATCAACGAGACGAGCGAGTCGTCGGTGGGCATACGCCCCGCGCTTTTTCAAACGACGCAGAATATGTACGTCGCGCTACACGGGAATCCGCTCGGGATGGCGACGCCCGTTTTGGAGGATCTCATCATCACGTTGGAGGGGTCGCTACCAATGACGGAGGCGGTCGTCGCGGATTACGAGATGGAGTTCCCGTCGGTTTTCTGGACGAACAAGACTTACTTCACGGCGGCGTTCGACAAGACGAAACTCTATGAGATACCCGATATCGGAATACTCTCGGCGGCGATAAAAGTCGGCGTGTTCGACGTCGGGAAGTACTTCCTCGATCCCGCCGAGACGGAGCTGATTGAGCTCGTGCCGCCGGAGTATCACATCGTGCCCGCCGCCGGCTTTGGTATTCGTCGCTTTGGTGGAATCGTCGGCTACGATTTGGACGTCATGTTCCACTACGACATCGAAAGCATAATGCAACTCGACGTGAATATGAGATTTCTGATAAGCAACACGTACGGCGTCGAGATAAAATACGTAAGCGGATTGAGCGACATGCCCGAGTATCGGGACGAGGCGTATTTCGCCTTCTCTCCGATACTGCGCATCAACTACTAACGACAACGGAGTTCCCGCGAGGAAATGATATCGCGAAGCAAACATAAGAGGAGCGCGCTTATCGCGGCGATCGCGACGGCGGCCTTGATAGCCGCGTCGTTGACGACATCCTGCGAAGACAGCGTACAAGGGGTTTACCCGCCGAGCGCGTACATCGGTTTCACGAAAGCGCCTCGGGAGAACGAGGTGGTTCGTTCCTCGTCGGTCGCGTTCGAGTGGAACAGCGCGTCGGACTCGATTCGCTTTCGCATTCTTCGCGTCAACGCGGACAATGTTTACGAAGAGTATTACACGTGGACGGATTTTTCCGACACGACAAAGGTGACCTACCCGTATCTCGACGAAGGAGTGTACCGATTCGAGCTCGAGTCGCTCATACCCGAGATCTACGAAATTGTTCCCATCCAAAGGAATTTTACGGTGGACGCGACAAAAGGACCCGCGTTGCGATTCTATCGATTACAGTCGATCTTCACGGAAGGGAGCTCGGACACGATTTCGATCATCTACGAGGACGTCGATAGTCTATCAACGTATTCGATTGGCGTTCGATTCAATCCGGAAATCCTAACGCTCCTCGAAGTGAAGAACGGCGCCAAGCTGGAGGAGTTCCTCTATAAGCAACAACTTTCACCCGATATGTATTCGGCGGCTCGTATCGCCGAGGCGAACGTGAACGGGGAGTTCGCCTTCACGTCGGTCATCACCACCATCGGCGGTCAGAAGATCGAGGTGAGCGGCGAGGGCGAACTGATGCAGTTTATCTTTCGCGCGGATTCGGTCGCCTCGACGAAGATCGAGATGTCCGCGCCCTTTATGTATCGATCGGATAGCTCTCGGATTGTGCCGACTACGGGTATTGATAAGGTAATAGGGCACATCGAAGTTCGCGAATAGTTCTCGGTTATCAACATCCGAAATATATTTATGGGATCGTCGATGAATGTCGGCGATCCCTTTTTTTATGCGGTTATGGAAGTGTATTCTTGAGAAGTGTCGAGCCGCCAATCCGATGGGGAGACGGTAAGGGCGCGACATTTATCAGTACCCGGGGGTATCAATCACAAAGAGGCGGGGATTAAGAGAATACGCAAACGTTCACCCGAAAGATAACCTAAAGGCAAAAGCATAAGAGTCTGTAAAATGCGTTGCGCGGCGCCACAAAAAAAAGAGCCGTCGCGATGGACGGCTCATCATTAAACGTTGTTATCTTCGGCGATTAGTAGTTAACTCTGAAGATAGGGGAGAAGACCATATAGGTGTCTTTCTTGTAGGGAGTCGCGCCTTGATCGTACATCAGGGCGGTAAAGATGCGGAACTCGAAACCAAACGTCCCGGACATCATGAACTTCGCTTTCACACCAAGGTAGCCGTTCGAGTTTGCGATGTCGTATCCGAAGATGCCGTTGATGTGATGCTGCAGTAAGCCGCCCGTGCGCTCCACGCCGATGGTGGTGGTTACGTATTGTTCGGCCGCGGCGTCTATTTCCGTCGGGGCGCCGCTAAATGCGGGCAGATTGTAGTGCGTCGCCGAGGCGTTGCTAAATCCGGCTCCGAACTCGAAGAGACCAAAGTCGGCGAGGTTGAACCATCGACGTTTAAG
>WJMR01000422.1 GCA_014727845.1 Ignavibacteriales bacterium | reverse complement strand
GTTCTTCGGATCCTCGCCCGTCTTGGCGGCGTGCTCGACGTCCTGCTTGAACTCGATGTTCGCGTAGCGTACGTCTTTGTTGATCGTCGCGTTGCCGTATAGGTCGCGGTAATTCTCGCGGACATACTTGAGCTTGTCGTTGACTTGCGTGAAGACTTCTTGGAACGTCTTCTCGCCCTTCGCCTTCACTATTTGCGCGCGCTCCTTCACGAGCCGCTCCTTTTTGTGCGTCAATTCCTCGACGACGGGGTGGAAGCCGTTGAACGAAAACTGCATCGTCATCAATCCCTCGTACGCCCACCGCGACGTCATCAAGTGGCAGAGCTCGGGGATTTGATCCGTTCGGTCGATCTTCAGCTTCTCGTTCATCTCCTCGTAGGGGATGAGCGCGCCGCCGAAAATGATCTGCGGAATGAGGATGATCGGCACGAGGTTGCTCGCCGCCTTCGCGCTCAAGTTCGGGAACGAGGAGACCAGCAGGCCGATGGCGATGCCGCTAAACGAGACGATCGTGAGGAAGCCAATATACTCGAGGTAGAGCTCGCGCACGTCGAGGATGACGAAACCGATGACGACGAACAGCGCGTTCTGGATCAGCGCGAAGATCGTTTGCGTAAGGAATTTCGAGGCGTAGTAGCTTCGGTTCTTCACGTCGAGGATCTTCTCGCGTAGTCGTATCGCCGCGTCCTTCACGATCTCGTCCACGCTGTTCGAGATGGCGAAGAAGAGCGAGACGATGACCGCGAGGAAGACGAACGTCTTGAAGTGCATGTTCGAGTAGAGCGTGTAGTCCTGCTCGGGCGGTCGGTATTTCAGGATGAACGCGATGATGACCGAGAGCAAGGGCGCGCCGAGGAACGTGATGACGAGGTTCGTCGAGTCGCGCAGCTTGTTCCGGAAATTCCGATTAAAGAGCGTGACGAACTGCGACCACTGCCTGCCGAAGCCCTTGCCCCGATGCGGCGGAATGGGCGCGGCTACTTCCGGCACCACGTCCGCCTCGCGCACCGACTCGCGCCGCTTCTTAAAGTATTCCTTCCAATAATCGGGCGAGAATTTCCGAAGCGCGAGCTTGCTGCCGTCGATGTCGCGGATCGGCTCTTCGAGACGGTCGAGCAGTTGATCGGGGTCGAACGCCATCTCGACGCCCTGCTCCGAGTCGGAGTCGAATTGCCGCTGGTGCTCTTGGAAATAGCGGAGCGCCGTGAGCGTCTCCCCGAAGAACGCCAGCTTGCCGCCCTTATCCAACAAGACGACTTTCTTGAACATCTTGTAAATCTTCGCGCTCGGTTGGTGGATGACCGAGAAAACGATCTTCCCTTTGAGCGCCAGGCGCTGCATAAGCGCGACGATCTTCTCGGAATCTTTCGACGACAAGCCCGAGGTCGGCTCGTCGAGGAAGAGGATCTCGGCGTCGGAGAGGAGTTCCAGCCCGATGTTCAGCCGCTTGCGCTGCCCGCCCGAGAGCGTCTTCGAGAGCGGGTTGCCCACCTTAATGTCCCGCTTCTCGTGCAGCTCGATATCGTGGAGCACGCGCCGGACGGTCGTCTCGATCTTATCCTTCGGCTTCTCCGGGAAGCGGAGCTTGGCGTAGTAGTAGAGGTTCTCGTAAACGGTCAGGTTGTCGAAAAGAAGATCGTCCTGCGGCACGTAGCCGATGTAGTCCTTAATGTTGTCGTAGTATTTCAGCAGGTTGTAGTCGTTGACGCGGATCTCGCCCTCGTTCGGGCGGAAGTAGCCGTTGATGATGTTCAGCAGGGTGGATTTCCCGCAGCCGCTCGGACCGATTACGCCGACGAGGTCGCCTTTGGTCACCTCGAACGAGACGTCGTCGATGCCGACCGTGTTGTCGCTGAAGCGGTAGCGGAGATCTTCGGCGACGATGTTCTTAATCGTGAAGATCGACTTGCGAATTTTCTTATGGTGGAAATCGAAGAGGAAGACGTTCTCGTCGATGAAGAGGTAGTCGTCTTGGTGGCAGTCGGCGCGTTTGGAAACTTCTTTCTCGTTGAGGTGCGTCTCGTGCGGGCAGTTGTCTTTCTCGAAGTGCATCGAGCCGTTCTTGGAAACCAGCCGGCACTCCCACACGGTCGGGTGATCGTCGTAGAGATGAATGTCGGCGCCGGGACCGTTGGAGATCACGTAGGTCGTCTTGTCGGGATCGATCGCGTAATCCTCGCGTCCGAGGCGGTATTCGACGAAGACGCGGCGGACGTTCAGATCGAAGCCGCCGACGGTTACTTCGTCGCCGAGGTTGACGATCCGCTCGTGCTCGACGCGCTCGCCGTTTACCTCGATCGGCGTCTCGTCGTCCAGCGATCGGATTTTCGTCAATAAGCCGTCGAAGATAATTTCGGCGACGACTTCGAGCCCGCGGAAAACAATTTCCGAAGCGAGCTCGCCCGTATCCTTCGAGTCCACGACGATCGCGTTCGGCTCCCGTTTAATGAAGAGTCGCTTCTCGGTAAGGGATTGCCGCGTCAGCTCGAAGAGGAGGTTGAGATCGTCGTAGCGGATGGCGTAGCCGCCGAGGCAAATGGCTTGACCCTGCTGCACCTTGAGCGCGAAATCGGGGGCGACGTCGAGTTCGTTCATCGTCGCCTCGCCGCCCTCGCCGCGATGGACGAGGCAGAGAAGGTCGTCCACCTTGAGCAACAACGCGTTCGCGTTCGGCGCGGGCACGACGATGTCGGGCGTGCGTTCCGCGGAGCCGACCGAGAGCGTTTGCACCCTCGCGTCGTCGGATTGGCGACGCTTGGCGAAGTCGCGCTCGACAAAGATCGATTTAACGATCTCCGCGTCCTCCTTCTCGATGCCGAGTTTCTTGAACAGCTCGTCGGCTTTCCGGAGCTCGTCCTCCTCGATCTCGTCGGCGGAGATAAGCTCGTAGATTTTAAGCCCGAAAAATATCTTGTTCTCGTAGCTGAAGTCCTCGGCGATCTTCTCGACCACTTCGCCCGCGTCGATGTCGCCCGCCACGGCGGCGTCGAACCGATCCATAAGGTAGTCGGTGATCTCGTCGTTATAGAGAATCTTCAGATATTGGCGGACGTATTCGCGCTCCTCGTCGGTCACCACGTCGTCGAACTTCGCCACAATGGCGAACAGCCCGACGCAGTCCATGATAAGCGTCTTCTCGAGATTGTATTGGTTGATCTTTCGATCTTCCATGCCGTCGTTCTCCCCGTCGATTAGTTACCGTCGCCAAGTGCGACGCCGATGTGCGGACGAATGAATGTTGCGTTGTGAAAAGCGATTACGCGGCCGCGCCGCGCGCGCGTCTCCGCCCTAATCCTTATAATATAGCAATTATCGAAATAAAATAGCGGAATTGAATACCTCGACTCGGCGCGGGGCGTCGGAATGAATTTACGGGAATCCGCTTGCCTTTTATTTCGAGGCGCCGTAAATTTGCGGGAGCATGATTTTGAATTCCGACCATACGGTACTGAAAACGTCGAGAGATTTCTCCCTCGACTCGTACGCCTCCTTCTTGGACATCCCCCGATCCTTCCGCCCGTTGGGCTGAAGCGAACAATAACACCCCGACCGTAACGAACACGACGAATCCCGACAGAGGATTCCGCGACGCCGCGCGCGACCTCCGCCGAAAAGCGAGCGAACCGACGCGACCACGCGAACGAACGACTCTCGAACCCACACATAAAGGAACAACGTCATGGCTAAGAAAAAAATCGTCGTCGCCTATTCCGGAGGTCTCGACACTTCCGTGATGGTGAAATGGCTGAACGAAAAATACGACGCCGAAATCATTACGCTCACGGGCGATTTGGGGCAACGCTCGGAGCTGGAGGGGCTCGAGGAAAAAGCGAAAAAGACCGGCGCGGTGAAATCCTACGTGCCGAACCTGCAAGAAGAATTCATCACCGAATACGTCTGGAAGGCGCTGAAAGCCGGCGCCGTGTACGAG
>WJMR01000421.1 GCA_014727845.1 Ignavibacteriales bacterium | reverse complement strand
GCGAGCACAACTCGGGAACCGACCCCGCCGAGACGGTGGAATACAACACCTACTCGAACAATTTCGGCACGGGTAGCGGTTTGTACGGTCGGATGGAATACTTCTCCTCCCGACTCGCCGTCCAAACGCGCGGTTTGGGACTGCGCGACTATAACCTCACGCTCAAAGCAAAGCCCTTCACGAATGCAAGTGCAAGAATTGAGGCGCGATATTTGGACGCGGACAAGACGAGCGCGCTCGGTAACGCGCACTTCGGAGAAGAGATCGACCTCACGATAAACTACGACTTCTCGGACGCGATTACCTTTAGCGGAGGGGGCGGCGTGTTTCTACCCGGCGACCTCATGAAGGAATTCTACCGCGCGAACGAGCCGCGCGGAGACCTCGGGTTTTGGGGATATCTCATGGTCGAAGCGACAATCGATTAGCGTAACAACCCGGGAGCGCACGCGTTCGGAACGCGAAGAACAGTGGCTCGCGCTCCTCTTTCAGCCCCGTGTTAAGGGGCTACGCCGACCAACGGGAGCCAAGGGTTACGCGAGGAAAGCGAGCGGCGTCCCGACAAGTCGGGGTTCACTCGCTACGGTCGGTCAGTTCTTTTTGACGAAGCGGGGGCGTGGCGGGAGGGGCGTTCCTCCGAGAGCGGCGCCCCCGGAAATCTTCCTTTTTAGGTCTTGCATAATCCCGCCGCGCGTCGTATATTTGAACTGTTCTTGTTAGAGAATACGCGGGAATAGCTCAGTGGTAGAGCGCAACCTTGCCAAGGTTGATGTCGCGGGTTCAAGTCCCGTTTCCCGCTCAAAGAGAAATCCACGCAAGTGGATTTTTTCTTTTCAGGCGGAAGGTTGATCTTTCGTCGAGTTCTTATTAGAATGGATTAAACGGCGGCGTACCCAAGTGGCTAAGGGAAAGGTCTGCAAAACCTTCATGCATCGGTTCGAATCCGATCGCCGCCTCGAAAGCGTCTCCCCCAAAGGAGGCGCTTTTTTTATGTCCGCTTATCCGCCGCGGCTACCTCGGGAGCGAGCGCATTACGGCTTCCGCCAAGGCGAGCGTCTCGCCTTCGTTCCTATTCGTTAGGATGGCGACGGTCGTCTTTCGGGAGGGGACTCGATAGAGAATAGTCCGAAAGCCGATCGAGGCGCCCGTGTGGTATTCCACTTCGTCGCCGTCGAGCGTCGAGAGTCTCCAGCCAAAGCCGTAGTCGAACGTCTCGCCCTCGTTCGTCGTTTGCCGCGTCGTGGCTTCGTCCATCACCGAGCGGGGTAGTATGCGGTCGTCGTAGCGTGCGGCGTCCCACTTGGCGAGATCGACGACCGACGAATAGATCCCGCCGTCGCCCAACACCGCGCTCGTTACGTTCTGATCCGTGCGTTCCCATCCGTCGTCGGCGCGGCTATAGCCGTACGCTCGCCGTTCGACTTCCGAGACGCCCTTCTCGTAGGCGACCGTCGCGTCCATACCGAGCGGCGCGAAGACGTTCGCTTGTAGATACTCCGCGAACGAGACGCCCGAGAGCTTCTCGACGATAGTCGCCAACACGGCGTAACCCGAGTTGCTGTATTGATGCCGCGAGCCGGGCGGGAAGAGGGTGGAATCGACGGCGGCGACGAGTCGTACGACGTCGGCGTCGTGGAGTTGGACGGTTTGCGTGTCGGGGTAGAGAGATTCGTAATCCGCCAAGCCCGACGTGTGCTCGAGCATATGTTCGACGGTTATGTCGTCGGCGTAGTCGGGGAACTCGGGGAAGAGGGAGCCGAGAGTCGTCTCGAGCGTCGCCTCGCCCGCTTCGACGAGCTGTAAGACGCACGCGGCGGTGAACTGCTTGGTGACCGAGGCGAGTCGGAAATTCGTTTCGGGGGTCGCCGGTTCGCCCGTTTCGAGATTAGCGAGACCGTATCCCTCGGCAAAAACGAGCTCGCCGTTTTGGATAATTCCCGCCGCCGCGCCGGGCGCGTCGGTCGAGTCGTAGGGCGCGAAGAGCTTGTCAATCGCGGCTCGCGTCGAGTCGTCGAGTTGCGCGTGGAGGGCGACGGTAATCGAGAGCGCGAAAAGGAGCGAGAGGCGTTTCATGGCGCGGACTTGTTTTGTTGCGTGAAAGACGATACTTTTCTATCCGAATATAACTAATCGCTCGGGATATTGTTCGATATGAGAAAAATCGTAATCGTAACGCTAATCGCGTCGGCGGGCGTGTTCGCGCAACCCGCGTCGCTCGACGTCCAATTCACGCTCGTCGCCTCGGGCTTCCAATTCCCCGAGGGTCCCGCATGGAACGGCAAAGCCCTCTACGTCTCCAACTGCTATTCGGATTGGGTGGCGCGCATAAAGGACGGCGCGCTCGATACGTTCGTCGTTCGTCCGACGAAGCCCTTTGATTTCGGTAAGACGAACGGCTTGGCGTTCGCCTCGGACGGCTCGCTTTACGCGTGCGACTACGGCGTGAACGCGATCGTGAAATTTACGCGGAACGGAGCGTGTTCGCTCGTGGCGGATTCGTGGAACGGCGTCGGGTTCGACCGTCCGAACGATCTCGCTTTCGGGGCGGACGGCTCGCTCTATTTCTCGGATCCAAAGAGCTACTCCGAGACGGCGGACGACGGCGAAGTGTTTCGGATAACGCCCGGCGGAAAGGTGGAACGCGCGGCTTCGGGGTTGCACTTCCCGAACGGCGCGGCGGTCTCGCCGGACGGGACGCGTCTCTTTCTCGCCGAGTCGGCGATGGAGCGCGTGCTCGTCTTCCCGATCGGCGCGGACGGCTCCCTCGGCGATCCCTCGGAATTTGTTTCTATGCCCGGCGGCGATCCCGACGGGATGGCGTTCGACGCGGCGGGGAATCTCTACGTCGCGCACTTCGGCGGCGGCGCGGTGTGGAAAATTGCGCCGACCGGAGAACCGATTGGCTTGCTTACTACTCCGGGCGCGAAGCCCTCGAACGTGGCGTTTGGCGGGCGGGATATGAAGACGCTCTTCGTAACCGAAGACGAAACGAACGCGGTTTATTCGGTTCGGATGGAAACGGCGGGCGCGCCGCTTTTCAAATAGGCGCCACCCATAGAGGCGATACGCGCGGACGGGGGTTCGCGTTACTCTCGGGCGTCCCCGAAGAGCCACTCGACGACGTCGTTCGCGACGCGATCATTGTCGGCGTCTTCGTAGAGCAGGTGCCCCGAGTTCTCGTAGCGCTTGAGGTCGTAGGGGAGCTTGTGGCGCTCCAGCGTTTGTATGGCGCGTTCGATTTCGATGGTGTTGTCCTTCTCGCCGGCGAGCAACAAGACGCGCGAGAATTTCGCTTCCTCGAATCGCAACTTATCCTGCGCCTCCCAAATCGCGCGGATCGAGTTGGTGGGGGAGACGCGGAACGCCACGCGGTTCTCGGCGCCCGCGGGCGGTTTGTTCTTCGAGGATTTCTTCCGATACGGCATAAGGAACACCAGCGCGTCGGAGAGGAGCGGCGTTTTAAAAATCTCCTTCACCACGTCGTGCTTG
>WJMR01000420.1 GCA_014727845.1 Ignavibacteriales bacterium | reverse complement strand
CTTGTCGGATTTCTATCCGAGGAGGAGATGAAAGAGGCGGCGGAGAAAATCGTCCAAGGCGTCTCGTCGCTCCGCCCCGGATTCGTCGTACTCGACGACGTCTCCGAGTTTAAGCTCTCGTCGCAAGAAGGTATGACGCACCTTATGAAAGCGCACCAAGCCGTCAACGCGGGCAAGCCGGGTCTGGTCGTTCGCGTGACGGGGGCGGTTCTCGCGAAGAGCCGGCTCGATCGCAGTCGTCGGGAATCGGGAACCGACTTCGAAGTCGTTGACGTCGAATCGCTCGAGGACGCCGAGCGGCGCATTGATGAGTTCCGAAGCCGTTAGCGGTCGCCTTTCGTTCATCGCGAGCGCCGCGGGATTTTTCTCGCGGCGTTTTTTTATATTGTCGGAAACGCGCCTCTCGACTACCGATTAGCAAAGGATTCTTATGTCGAACGAATTATCGAAACGATTAACGTCGTTGGACGTCTTTCGCGGGATCACCATCGCGGGAATGATCTTAGTCAACAATCCCGGCACGTGGTCGGAAATCTATCCGCCCCTCCGCCACGCCGAGTGGCACGGCTGCACGCCGACCGACCTGATCTTCCCCTTCTTCCTCTTCATCGTCGGCGTCGCGATCACGCTCTCGCTTTCGAAGCGGAAGGAACGCGGCGACGACCAAACCAAACTCGCGCTTAAGATTCTCCAACGCGGCGCCACGCTCTTCCTATTGGGCTTGCTACTCGCGGCGTTTCCGAAGTTCGAGCTCGATACGCTACGAATACCGGGCGTGTTGCAGCGCATCGCCGTCGTGTACGCGGTCGCGGCGCTCCTCTTTTTGAAAACAAACGCGCGAACGCAGGCGTACGTCGGCGGCGCGCTCTTGCTCGTCTATTGGTTCCTGATGAGCGTCATACCCGTGCCGGGCTACGGCGCGTCGTCGTTACAACCCGAGAGCAACCTCGGCGCATGGCTGGATCGCCTCTTGCTCGACGGACACTTGTGGGCTCACTCGAAGACGTGGGACCCCGAGGGAATCCTTTCGACGATCCCCGCCGTCTCCACCGCGCTGGCGGGCGTTATGCTCGGGCATTGGCTCCGTTCGGATCGCGACGAAGCGACGAAGGCCGCGTGGATCTTCACGGCGGGCGCGCTCGCCGTCGTCGTCGGATTGTTCTGGGACGCCGCCTTCCCGATTAATAAGAGTTTGTGGACGAGCTCCTACGTCGTGTACACCGCGGGTCTCGCGCTGCTCTTTTTCGGAGTGTGTTACTGGTTGGTTGACGCGAAGGGCTACGACGGTTGGACGAAGCCGTTCATCGTTTACGGCGCGAACGCCATCACGGTGTATTTTCTTTCGGGAGTCGTCGCGAAGATTTTAGTGTACACCCACGTAACGAGCGCGACGGGAGAGGAGATAACGACGAAGGCGTGGATATTCCAAAACGTGTTCGCGCCGCTCTTCGAGAATCCGCAAAACGCCTCGCTCGCCTACGCGCTCGCGTACGTCGCGATTTGGCTCGGCGTGATGTGGCTTTTTTATTGGCGGCGAATTTTCATAAAGGTGTGACGGGCGCGTCGGTGCGCCCGTCCGCGCGGCTCATTCGTAATAGTGCTCCACGGCGAAGACGTGCCCGTGAAGGTTGGCGATCCACTGCTTGCCCTCCTGCGTAAGTCGGAGGTAGGTCAGCGCGTCCCCGATGTACGGCATCACCGTATCCCAGAAGAATTTCGAGTATCCAACGCGGATATCGCCCGGCGACTTGTAGCCGATCTTCTCGTTGGCGCCCGTCTCTTCAAATTCGTAGAAGAGCGCGGGCATTTTCCGGAGGTAGTTCGGATCGCCGAGTTGGCCAATGAGATCGGCGGCGCGGACGAGACCGGGCAAGCCCGACGTGTCGGCGTGCTCGTCGTCCTTCGGCGGAGGAAAGCGCGTCATCTCGATGTATTTCTGCAAACGTTCGACGACGATCATCGGTTGCTTGCCGAAGCGCTCTTTGACGAAGAGCTTGCCGCGATCGACGTGGTACGGCGTAAGCGCCGCGTCGGTTCCCGTCGGATCGATATCGACTTTCTTACGCCCGACGCCCGTTGCGTATTTGCCTTTGCTGTCGGCTTTGCAAATGCCGCGCACGTAGCCGATGTCGTGGAAGAGTAGCGCCAAGGTGTAGTGGAGCCAGTCTTTCGGCGAGACGCCCCCGTCCCGCATATGTTTTCCGCGAATAAGTTCCTGCCCCACCAACGTAACGTTCACCGTGTGATCGACGTTGTGATAGAGCGCGTCGGAATTGGCGATGTGTTCCAACGCCAGTTGCGCCGACCATGCGATCACCGTCGAATACTCGGAATTGAGATCGCCGTAGCTCTCGTAATACTTCCGCCGCAGTTCCTCGATGAACGCGTCGGTGACTAAGGATAACATATTGAGCATGTGTCGTTCCTCCGACGCGGGCGAATAAGCCGATCACCGCGTCTTCGCTTCGTTCAATTCGGTTATTGTCGCGCCTATGGCTCGTGCGAGCTCGCCGCCGCGAGCGCGTCGCGCGATTACGCGCGCGATTACGCGTTATTCTATTATCGCGAATCGTCTAAAAATATTTACAAAGAAGATACCGATTTTATTTTTTGTCGGAAGTGACGCGCGTCTCTTCGGCCATCTTCGCGCCGCGCTCCTCGGGCGCGTTTGGGAGTACGGACACGTCGAACGCGGTGTGGAGGAAGAGGAAGGCGATCGTGCCGACGGCGTGGGCGAGAAGATCGACCGAGGTGTCGAGGCGATCCATAATAAAGGGAACGTCGCTCCTGACGCGCATCGCCTCGAAGAGAAGCTCGGATATCTCATGCGCCGCGCTCAACGTCATACCGAGCGCGAACGCCGAGACGACGACGAGGACGCGGACGTTCCTTCGCGCGCCCGCGTACGCCAACGCGCTCTCCGCCGCCGCCGTAGCCCATGCGGCGACCGCGAACGGAAACAGAACCGCGTGCGTCAACGTCCCGAGCGCGGGCGAGATTTCGTACCATCCGAAGACGTTGCCCGGCGCGTCGATCGCCAGCATCAACAACGCGAACGAACCGACGAGCGCGTACGCGCGGTCTTCGTCCGCGTGGCGACGGATAAGACGCGCGGTCGCCTCGACGAACAATCCGTAGAAGAGTAGTTGATAGGCGATCCACGTCGGCGTCGCGATGTTGAGCGTCGTCGGTATCGCGCCGAAGAGCGACGCCGTCTCGAACGCGACGATCGCCGCGAGCGACAAGCGCGCGAACGCTTTGAATCGGCGGTATCCGTTTGCGGAGTTCGGAGAACGCGAGGCGGTTTCCATACGACAAAAAAACGAAACCGGCGGAACTAATCCAACGCTATTTCAGGAGGAGAGCTTTTTTCGTTTGGGCGAACGTCGGCGTTTCGAGACGATAGAAATACACGCCGCTCGCCAATCCGCTTCCGTCGAATACGACGCTATGAACGCCCGCCTCGAATTCGCCGCCGGCGAGAACTTCGACGACTTCTCCGAGAACGTCGTACACGACCAAGGACGCTTCGGCGCGTTCCGGCAACGCGAACGAGATTGTCGTAATCGGGTTAAAAGGGTTTGGGTAGTTGCACTCGAGCGCGATCGACGACGGCGCCTCGTTCGATTCGTTCTTGCGAACCGTCGTCGCGACGTCTTCGTTCAAGCGGATCAGGTCGCCCGTTCCGCGCAACGCCCACGCCGCGCCGCCCTCGAGATTAACGATCCGTCGAACGCGCGCCGTCTCGTCGTATCGTTCGATACGCCATGAGGCGCCCCCGTCGGTCGTCGAGATAATCATGCCATTCGCTCCGCCGACGCGACCGACTTCCGCGTTAATGAATTCGACGACGGAGGCGGCGGCGCCGTAAACGGGCAAATGAATACGCGACCACGTCGCGCCGCCGTCCACGCTTTTAAGGAGTGTCGCGTTACCGAGCGCGACGTAGCCGACGACTTCGTCGGGGAAGCTCGCGTCGAGCGCGTTGGCGACGAAGCCGGCCCGCTCGCTCCACGTCTCCCCGCCGTCCGTCGTCTTCGCCAATTTATTCCCGCCGTAAACCATGTAACCGACGTTCTCGTTTACCCACTCGAAGAAATTTACGCCTTCCTCCAAGCCCGTCGTTACCCGTCGCCACACAAGCCCTCGGTTGGTGGTTTTCGCAAAGTACGCGGGCTCCACTTGCGCAAAAAAATCGGCGCCGGCCGCGTAGAACGTTTCCTCGGATACGACCTCGACGTCCGTAAGCTTCACGTCTTCGGTTTCGAGTAGCTCGCCGAGGATGTCGCCCGACGTCGCGATCTCGACAACCGAGGACGTTGTCGCCGCTATCGTCGGGGCGTTCGGCGACGTCGCCGCCTTCACGAAGTCTTCGCCGGAGGCGTTGCGCGCTCTTCGCCACGTCGCGCCGCCGTCGCTCGTCGAAGACGCGACTCCCCCCGAACCGACAAGCGTCCCGTGATCGGCGTCGTAGAAGACGAAGTCGTTGATTTCCGAGGAAGGAACATTCCGCCACTCCGGCCAAGAACGACCGTCGTCGAACGAGGAAGCGACGAGATCTCTCCCCGCGATCGTCCACACGTTCGCGTCGGTTCTCGCCGCGGCGGCGAGAGGATGCTTCGTTCGATCGAAGACGAGCGTCCACGTCACACCCCCGTCGGACGTTCGATACGCCGTTCCTCTGTTGAACGCGGGGTTGATGTCGTTGATCTTCCGCCCGACGGCGATCCCCACGTTCCGATCGGCGAACTCGACGTCGCTTACGATCACGTTTTCGCCGACGCTCGCTTTGCGTTCCCACGTCGAGCCGCCGTCGTCCGAGCTATACACGCTTCGACCGTCGGTCGCCCAAACGTTGGACCGAGATGTCGCGTCAATCGCGACAAACGCTTCCGCCTGTTCGACGGTCGTCGTAATCCAATGCGCGCCCGCGTCGGTCGTTCGCGCGACGAACGCGGCGCCTCGCGAGTTGTCGGCGGTTGCGTCCCATCCCGCCATCCATCCTCGTTCGTCGTCGTGGAACTCGACGTCGTTAATTTCCGAATTAGCAAACGCCTCGCTTCGCGCCCACGTCTCGCCCCCCGTCACGCTCCTGAAGAACGCGTTCTCGCCCACCGCCGTCACGACATCGTCGCCCGCGCACTCGACGCTCGTGATCGCGCGATCTGATTCATTTGCCGGAAGATTCAACTTCTCCCATGTCGCGCCGTCGTCCGTCGAACGGTAGAGCGCCGGCGATCCGACGAAGTACGAATCATTTCTGCCGCCGACGAACACGACGTTGCGATCGTTGACGGCGACGTCCCATATCGCTTCCGCCCTATCGGGGAACTCGTCCACTCGGCGCAACGCTTCGCCGTCCAACACCCCTTTGGCAACCGACGGTTTCCGCCGCCGGTAGTCTTCTCCGACAAACCAAACGTCCCCGTTTGTCGCAAGCGCCGCCGATCGCGCGTCGAAGTTATACCCGTCAAGCACAATCTCCCAGTCGTCGTCCGTCATTGCGGGATCGAAATCGAAGCGCGCCGCGTCCGAGCCGGATCGGAACTCGTAGAAATTCACAAACGTCGCGACGCCGCGATAATCCGACGATGAGGGTTCGGTGTTCACGCCGAAGATCGCGTCGGAGTCGAGCGCGTACGCGTCGGTCGCGTCCCCGAGGTTGTTCTTCCGTTCGAGGTCGTAGCGGCCGTCGGCTTGCTCCAGCGCCACGTAGTAATTGCCGAGGTTCTCGTCGTCGGGCGTCCACTCGACGTTGTTCCTTGTTCCGTCATAGCGCGCCTCGTCCACATGCCAAACGAGCGCCCCCTCTCCCGGGAGAGCCGCGTCGTACAAGCGTCTCGCGCGTCCTTCGATCAGAAAGAACTCCCCCTTGGGTTGAGCGTCGTTCCTCGCGCGATAGACCGTCCGCTCCGACGAAAGCGGAATCCCGCTCCGCGCTTCATCGAGCGTCTCGTAGTCGAGTAATCCGGCGCGCTCCAGCAGAGGCGGACTCGGGTAGGCGGGAACCGAGCCGTCCTCGCCGTTCCACGCGCCATACGACATAAGGCACCACTTGCCGACGCCGTTCGAGGAGAGATCGGTGTCGTAGGTGTCGATGAAGGAAAAGAGAAGGTGGCCGACTTCGTGAGCGTAAACACCGACGGTCATATCGCCCGGGACGTCCCACAACTCGGGGAGGACGGAGAACTCGCGCGCGGAGTAGGCGAGATTCGCGAAGTGCGGATCGTCGATCCTCGTGGTGTGCGACCAGATATCGTCGTCGGAACCGCTCCGCTCCGCGCCCGTTCCGGCGTGAATGATAATCAACGCGTCGATCACAAAGTCGCCGTCGGCGTCGTAATTCGACCAGTCGATCCGATCGGCGATCGCGTCGATCACATCCTCGGCGAGTTTTCCCGAGTTACGCGGATACTCGCCTCGTCCGTTCTTCCCGTCAACGTAGTATTCGTAGGATCGCGGCGCCCGCACCCAACCGATTTGTGATGGGTGGTTCGCCGTCGTCAATCGCACGCGTCCGCCCGTCGCGGTTTCGTAGTAGTGCCGCAGCGATCCGAATTGTTCGCCGAAGAGGAGCGAGTCGAAAGACGCGAGGTCCGCGGTTCCGGGATTGTCGAAGAAATCGACCGGCGCCGCGAGCACATGGAGATCGCCTTGCGGCAACGTCGCGCCTCCGTTTGGGTAAGTCGCCTCCGCCGCGCCGGGCGCGTATAGTAGCGGATCATCCCCCGGATTGACAAGCGCGTACGGAACCTTCGCCCCCTCGTCGAGTCGTTTGAGGAGGTCGGGGTGCGGCGGCGTTTGCGAATACGCCGCCATTGCCGTTACAAGTAGTATGATTGGAATTCTCATAGCTCGTCGTCGAGTGTAACGCATAATACCGCGGGTTCCGCAATGACGCAACGACCTCGAGAGTCCCCTCTTAGCGGCTCGAAAAAGTCGTCATCTCGTAACCCGCGTTGGCAATCGCCTCGGCGAAGGATCGCTCGTTGATTCTCGTCTCGTCATAGTCCGCCTCCGCCGCGCCGATATCCACGCGCGTCGGCTTCGCGCCGAGTTCCTCGAGCGCCGTTCGCGTCGTCTTAACGCAATGCTCGCAGGTCATTCCCTCTATCGTCATAGTCGCATGGGTCATACGTTCGCCATTCCTTTTGGCGTATAAATTAAAAACAAGCGGCGAAAGTGGAAGGTTTGGGTCGGTCTAAAAAAGGCGCGACTTCTCCGTTTGAAGAAGTCGCGCCGCGGTGTTAGGAGAGAAGCTTGGCGTCAGCCCGCCGTCGCGAAGAGAGGAATAATGGGGGCGAAGCGCTCGTCGGCGAGGGGACGCAAGTTATAGATTCGATTGAAGGCGAACCTTTTGACGATCCGCTCGCCGTCGGCTTTGCCGTACACCGACTTCCCGCCCGACGAGTCGGTCGCCACGTAATACGGCTCGAATTCGATAAACGCACCCTCGTAGTAGAAACGAACCCGGCGCCGTTGTCGAATCGCCAATTCCAAAATCATCGTCTTCATAGTTTGCTCCTTCCGTTTCCTACATTCGGCGCATTACGCCGACAACCTTGCCCGCTATGCGGAACGGTCGATCCTCCTCCACGAGAATCGGCTCGTAGCGCGCGTTCTCGGGGATCAAATACACGCGCCCGTTCTCTCGGCTCAAGCGCTTTACCGTCGCCTCCTCGTCGAGAATCGCCGCCACCACGTCGCCGCTTCGGCACGGCGCCTTCGAGTCCACGATCACCGCGTCCCCGTCGAGGATGCCGATCTCGATCATACTCTCGCCCTCGACCCGCAACGCGAAACACGATTCCGCGTTCGGGAAAAAGTCGGGATCAATCGTCAGCTCCCCCTCCCGATGCTCTATCGCCTCGATCGGTCCGCCCGCCGCAATGGCGCCGAGCCGCGGAATCCGTTGACCCGGGATTTCCGCCCGACGCGAGAACCCCTCGTAATCCGCGCCGTCCGCGCTCTTCAAAATCTCCAACCCTCGGCTCGCCGCGCTCGTGATCCCCACGTACCCCTTCTTCCGAAGCGCCTCCAAGTGCCGCCGGACCCCGTTCGTCGATGCGATACCGAAATACGCCCCTATCTCGCGCAACGTCGGCGGATAGCCGCGCTCGCTCAAATATTGGATCAGATACTCCAGAATCTCTCGCTGTCGGTCGGTTAACATTACGTTCACTATGGCGCTCTTTTGTTTACCTGAATATAGTGAACAAATGCGCCCCTGTCAATACCCGAAAGAAATTTTTCGCACTCCCGGGCGTCCCTATATATAATATTGTTTAAACTCGTCGCGATTTCCTCCGATTCCTCGCGCCGCGTCAAATCCCGGAACCTCACGGGCGCCTCCTCGCGCAACCCCTCCCACTCCTTCGGATCGAGCAAGTAACGCGCGATCATCGACTCGCTCCAGAACGGCACGCCGAAGCCGGTCGCGATTTCGTCGCCCGCCGTCTCCGCGTCCGGTTGTCTTTCGCGCCGGATCATATCCCCTCCCTTCTTGGCGCTCCGTCGTTCGCGGCGTTTTCGCGTCTCGCCTCTCGTTGCAACCGTCGGGCGTGATCCTCCGAGCAGTCGAGCGTTTGCGCCAGCGCTCGCGGATTCGTCTCCCCGGCGCGTCGCACATACGCCAGCCGATGATCGCGCAACACGTTCGACCCAAACGTCACCTTCTGCCCCTTGAAATCCTCCAGCAAATCGATCAGCATATCCATACCGTATTTCTTTCGGATTAACTCGTATTCAAACGGAAGCGGCGGCGCCTCCGGAGGCAACTCCTTCAACCACTCGTACCGTCGCCGCTTCCCGCGCGGGCGTTCCGCCGTCCGCTCCCGTTTTTCCTCGATCATCGCGCCTTTCGCCGTTGTTGTCTTTGATTATCGCGGCGCAAATCTCGCGCGATCGGGCGGTTTCTTCAAGCGCTTTCATCCGCACTTGACGCGCCGCTCGCGGTCGCGAGTTCAATCTCGTCCTCCGCGAAACCGTAGCGACGGCGGTAGTACGCCTTCGTAAAACGCACGCCCTGCTTGTGGAGCGACGCGTCCCGGGCGGCGCGTTCCTTCGCGATCGCCTCCTCCTCCGCGAATTGGAAACGCGGATACGGACCGCCGCCGAAATTGAGATCGATCAGCGCCCGCAAGATCGTATTCGCCGCCTCGACGACGATCGCTTTATCGGATCTCGCCAACCCCTCGCCAATCGCGGCGTGCGCGGCGGTCGCCGCCCGAGAGCCGCCTTCCGAGAGCTCCGTCGTCAGCGTCTGCGTTAAAAGCGCCTTGCTGATCTCCGCGTTCATCGCGTTGACGAAAAGACGATACGTCTCGCCCCCGCCCTCGTTCGTCCGCAGGAACTCGACCGCCCCGTCGTCGGGTATCACGATCGCCGAATCCCGAAACACGTTCCCCAACGACTCGAGCATCTTGTCGATCGCCGCCTTCGAGCTGCCGCGAGGCAAACGCCCCACCGCCGGCGGCATGCCGTACTTCTCCACGAACACGCTCCAGAATTTTATCCCGCCACGCTTAAAGGCGACGGGCCAAAAGCATCGGCTATACGCCTTTTCGCCGTATGGGTTATCATAAGTCGGATGATTCCGCGCCGCGACGAACTTCATCGGCCAACGCGCCTCGACGTCGATCCCGTCGCTTGCGCGTCCTTCGGGAAAAAAGAGCAACCGATTGCGAGCATCGTAGCCGAACCACTCCCGCGGCTTCTCCTCGGCTTTCGCGATCGTCCATCGTCCGCGTCCCGAGCGGCGTTCCGCGGATTCGTCGCTCTTCCACACAATCTCGAAGATCGTCGAGCCGTAGAAGACCGCGTCGAGCGCCCGTCCGACGAACTCCTTCATCGCGATACCCTCGAACGCCCGCCTCGCGAGCGTCGTTCGTTCTTCGTCCGCCTCGCCCGCCGCGATCTCCCACTCGGCGGCGAGGAGCGGCGCCTTGCGTTGTTGCGTCGCCGCGAAAACGTGCGCGTCCGAGGCGAGCTCCCGATACGCCGCGACCGACGCGCCCGCCTTGCGCAATACGGGATCGACGTCGGGCAACTTACCTACGAAATCATGCACGGCGCCGGACGCCGCCTTCCTCGTCGCGACCTCGCGCGTCGCCTCTTGTAGCGGATCGTTCGACGCGCCGCCCAACGCGGTTTTTATTCGGTCGTACATCGACATAGGTTCCTCTTAGTATTGTTGTAATAGATTCCCGAATCCTCGCGCGCCCTTGATAAACGGCTCTCTCGGCGGAGTCGTCGCCGCGTGGACCGCCAACGCCGCCGCCCAGAAACGATCGCCGTGCCCGCGTCCCTCCGACCGCGACGCCTCGAAGCGCGCGTTGCCCGCCGTCGTCGTCTCCCGTCGGATCGAGTGAAAGTCCTCGCGGATCTCCCGCGAGCGCGGCAACAGCAACGTCCGCTCCTCGATCGCGCGCTTTACGCGATACGCCGCCTCCTCCTTGAACCGCGCCGTGAACGTTACGGCTTCGACGCGCCCCTCGCCGAACTCCTCGACCAACTCCTCCGCCAGCTGCATCCCCGCGCCCGTCGCGTCGATCGCCCCTCGTCGGAACGTCGGCGCCGCGAACAGCTCTCGGATCGCCGACCGTTGCTCCGCGAACGGCGCCCGCTCCAACGTCCGCACCCCCCGCGTCGTCAGCGTCTCATCCACGCGTTCCGCCGCCCAAATCGCCGTCAAGTCGCGCTTCCTCCCGACGTCCACCCCGACGAACAAATCGCCCGTCGCGTCGCGCACGTCGCCATCGGCCACGCCCTCTCGCTCCGCCCGCTCGATTTGCTCGTACGTGAGAAACGACGTCGCCTCGTCGATCGGATCGCACCAATACTCCTGCCGCCACGAGATTTCGTCGCCGGAGTCTCGCCGGAGCCGCTCCAGCCAAGCCGCTCTCTCCTCCGCCGTCGTCGCGCGCCCGTACACCGCCCTATCCAGCAACCCTTGCTCCAC
This sequence comes from Ignavibacteriales bacterium, assembly GCA_014727845.1. Classification (GTDB taxonomy): domain Bacteria; phylum Bacteroidota; class Ignavibacteria; order Ignavibacteriales; family Ignavibacteriaceae; genus WJMR01. Next base: position 11,795 of record WJMR01000420.1, on the reverse strand, counting down.
CGCCTCGCCGACGGTTACGCGGTGCCGCGACCAATCGGCGTCTCCCCGCTCGACGCGCGCAATGAACTCGTGGAACTTCGACGTCATACCGTTGTGCGTCGAGAGAATTCGAATCGGGTAGCCGTGCATCGCGACGGGTTGCGCCGCGCGCCACAGCTCGTCGGCGTCTCGATGGAAGGCGAACTCGTCCAGCACCACCTTGCCCCCCTTTGAGCGGAAGCTCGTCGGATTCGACGCGAGCGCCGTAATGCGCGCCCCGTTGCGGAACTCGATCCGCATGGTCTGCGCGCCCCGACGCTCGTCGATCGCCGAGGCGCCGTAGCCCCTCGCCAACGCGTCGAAGACCGTCGCGAACTTGACGCAGTCGCGAACGTACTCTCGCGCCGCCGACTCGTCCGCCGACGAGAACCAGACGCTCTCCGCCTTCCCCGAGATCGCGTCGCGCACGTCCTCGTACGCTTGCGTGTGCGTCGCCCCGATACGACGACTCTTCTCCCACAACTTGACGCGCGAGTCGTCCTCGAGCCACGCCCGCTGATAGGGAAGAAAGTATCGCTCCACGTTCGTCGCGTCGCTCGCCGTCGGCGCCTCGATCATCCGAGCAACTCCCGCGCGCGCTCCAACGCCCGCTCGAACGCCTCGTCGTCGCTCGTCGGCTCCGACTTGCCCGTCTCGAGTTTTTCGAGCATCGTCATCGCGCGCACCATTTTAAGGAAGTCGTTCGGATCGGGTTGCGCGTTCCGCATCGCCTCGCGGGCGAGCTCCCGCAACCCTTCCGCCAATTCGTCGTCGATCGTCCGCGTCGGACGCGGCGTATCCGCGTTCGTGGAGGTTACGAATTGGTCCGGCGTCGTCGGCGTTCCCCGCTCGTCCTTGCGGGAGGCGGCGTTCGCGACGCCCTCGTCGTTACGCTTCATCGCTCAACCCGTAGAGTTCGTCCAGCTCGCGCATCCGTTCCACCAATCTCCGATGATCGACTTGTAGCGCTCGGAGCCGTTTCGCCAACGCGATCGCCTCGTCGTAGTTCGCGCTCTCGAACTCCTCGCCCAGCGTCGGGTGCGCGAGTCGATGCAGCTTGAGTTGTAGCGCCCCCGCCTCGGCGTTGACCCGCGCGGCTTTCAGCTTGGCGTTCTCGTATCCGCCGCGCGCCTTCAGTCGTTCGTCATTCATCGTTCCTCCTCTTGTGTTCGTTCGCGTGCATCCTGATTTCATGTCGCAACTCGTTGAGCGTGTCGCTAATCGCCGCCTTGTGGCGGTTATCTTCGCGAACCACCTCCACCAATTGCGCCGTCGCCTCTCGCGCTTGATCGAGAAGCAACTTCGTTAGATCGTTGATCCGTTCGAGCGACTCTTGCTGTTGCGCCGCGCCCGTCCGGAACGTGAAATACCAGATAACGATCATAATCGCCCCGACGCCGCCTTGCAGTAGCAGCTCCTCGACGTTGCTTAGTCGATCGCCGTTCGTTTCGGCGACGCTCAACGCCGCCGTCGTAACGGGCGCGATCGCGTAATAGAAAAGAGCGGGCATGTCCCTCCCGTGTTGTTGTTCTGAAACGGCGCGCAAGGTAAGACGCGAGCCCCCCGTTTGCGAGCCGCTCTACGGAATTCGTGCCGACGCTCGGCGGATTTTCTACGGACGCTCTGCGGAATTTCTACGAACGCTCGGCGGAATTTCTACGGACGCACGAATTCCTACGAGCAAATTGGGAGCGGCTCCCACCCGCCTTATGTTGCGCCCGCAATCAACGAACGGACCGAAAGGACAAGCAATGAACGAACCGTTTCAAATTCTACGCGTGGGTCGTCACGTCGCCAAGAACGGCGCGGCGCGGACGTTCGAGGCGAGCGACCTCGACCGGATCGCCGAACTCTACAATAAACGAGAGGGCGAGGCGCCGATCGTCGTCGGGCATCCGGAACAAGACGCGCCCGCCTACGGCTGGATCGAACGGCTATCGCTCGCGGGCGATCGTCTGCTCGCGACGCCGCGTACGATCAACCGCGCCTTCGCCGACTTGGTGAAGAAAGGCGCGTACGAGCGGATTAGCGTGGCGCTCGACGGCGACCGACTGCGGCATGTCGGATTCCTTGGCGGGGCCGCGCCGGCGGTGGATCTGCCGAACGTCGCGCTATCCGCGGTCGAGGAGGAGACGCGCTTCGAGTTCGCCGCCCCCGAGGCGGGGTTCGCACGATTCGAGGATCGCTCGCAAGAGCGCGCGCTCTTCGTCGCCGAGCTGAATCGGCTCTCCGAGTCGGGTTCGCTGCCGCCCGGCCTGCGCGACGATTTCATCGCCGCCGCCGAGACGACGAGTCGTACGGAGTTTTCCTCCTATGATCTCGACGACGCCGACGGCTCGCCGCTGGCGGGGCTGTTGCGCATAGCGCGGAGAACGTCTCGGTATTTCGGCGACGGCATGTTTTTCAAGGAAGCGGCGACGGGACGTCTCGAGGATCGCGGAGACGTCGCCGACTACGCGCCGCGAAATCATGAACGAAAATAGGAGCGACACCAATGACCACCCTGACCTACGACGTCCAAACCTCGGACGCCGACAACCTCTTCGCGGGCGACTTCCCGCGCGTCGAGCTCTATCTCGACGTCCGCTCGGGCGAGGGCGAACTAACGCGCGGAACCGCGCTCGGCGTGGAAACCGCGACGGGCAAGCTCGGCGCCTACGACGCGCTCGCCGCCGACGGCGTCGAAACGGCGCGATTTATTCTCGCCGACGACGCGGACGCGACTTCCGCCGACGCGACCGGCGTACGCGTCTTCGCGACGGGAGAGTTCCGCCGTTCCGCTTTGACGGGCGTGGACGACGATGCGGTTCTCGATCTTCGCGACGCGACAATATTTGTTAAATAGCGCTCTTTTTAACCTTAACGTATGGAGTCAACCATGGATATTCCCGTTTTCGGATACACCGCGTTAACGCGCGAGGCGAATAAAATCGTCCCGCCGAAACGCTTCCTCCGCGACGCGTTCTTCCCGCGTTCGGAGACGCACGGCGCCGCGACCGTCGCGATCGACGTGGAGGTGGGCGGCAAGAAGCTCGCCCCGATCGTCGCGCGCGGCGCGGCGGCGAAGGACGTCGCCAAACTCGGCAAGCAAACCAATCTCGTCGAACCCCCGTCGGTCTCGATGAAGAAATCCTTCTCCGCCTCGGAGCTCAATCTCGACCGCGCGCCCGGCGCCTCCCCCATCGTCGTCGGCGTCGCGCCCGACGAAGCGCGCAAGCGGAAGATCGCGCGAGAGCTACAGGATATGAAAGACCGCGCCGTCCGCCTCCAAGAGTGGATGATCGCGCAGGCGATTGCGACGGGCGAGATCATCGGCGAGTTTGACGGCGTGGAGCTCGCCTACGACTTCCGCATGCCGTCCACGCACGTCGTCGCGCTCGCGGGCGACGAGAAGTGGGACGCCTCGACCACCGCCGATCCGATCGGCGATCTCAAAACGCAGATTCGCAAAATCCAACGCGCTACCGGCTACAGCCCTACGGTCGCCGTCGCGACGGGCGAAGTGTGGGATCTCTTCCTCGCCGCCGACTCGGTGCAATCCTACCTCGACGCGCGTCGTATCTCCATGGGCGTCGTCGATCGCGAGTCGGACGACGAACTCGGGATAACCCGGCACGGCCGGCTTCTCGGCGTCGATCTAATCGAATACAACGAGTACTACCTCGACGACGCCGACCTCGCGCAATCGATGATCCCCGAGAACGTCGTCGTGATCGGCGCGAAAACGCCGGACAATCGGATGCACTACGCCGCCGTCGATCATATCGAGGCGGGCGGCTTGGTCGAGACGGAGTTCTTCGCCCACGATTGGACGACTCCGGATCCGTCGCGCTATCACGCCGCGCTCAAATCGTCATTCCTGCCCGGGCTTCACGTTCCCGAGGCGTTCGTTGCTCTCAAAGTGGCGTAGGAGGTTGGAATGAAAACCGTCATGTTCGCCGTCGCCTTATCCGGCGCGGCTTTCGCTCAAACCGCATGGACGACCGACGCCTCGCTCGAACGCGCGGGCGCCTACGTCTCGTACGAATTCGAGGGTATGGTCTCGCGTCAAGACTCGCTCGTCGCCGATTCGATCGACGGACTATGGGGCGTGGACTACGTAGAGATCGCGACGCGCGCCTCCTCCCCCGACGACAGCGCGAGCGTGTGGGCGTACTCGCAAGCGCGCTACTTCCCCGGCGGATGGTTCGCGGACGACACGCTCGACGCGTCCCACTTCTCCGAGACCGACGTCGCGCTCGGCGACACGCTGAAGCTCGACGCTCCCGCGAGACGTTGGATTATCAAGGGCGGAACCGCCAACGGCGACTCGACCGTCGTGCGGATGATCATCAGAGCGCGCAAGTAGCGCGCGTTTCACGAGGGCGTCGAGCGATCGGCGCCCACTAGTATTGGAGCATATATGTACGTAACCGTTACGGAACTCTTCGCCGACCTCGATCAATCCGAGGCGGCGCGACTAACCGACGACGAGAACCGAGGCGAGTCGGCGATCGATTGGAGCGACGACGCCGACCCCGCGACCTCCAGAGTGATCGGGGCGATAGCCGAAGCGTGCGACGAGATCGACGCGAGCTTACGCGGGCGATACGACGTCCCGCTCGTTCCCCCGCCGCTTCTTGTCAAGAGGATCGCCAAGGCGCTGACCGTCCGACGGCTCCACGCCAGACGTCCGACCGACGGACTCCCCTCCTCCGTGATCGACGAGGGACGCGCGGCGCTCGACCTCCTCCGCGCAATCGGACGCGGCGACGCGCTCCTCGAGGGTGCGTCCGTCGCGGACGTACGCCCGATCGAGATAGCCGCCAACCGAGCGTCCGACGAGCGCGCCTTTTCCGACGATACGCTGGAGCGATACTGATGACGGCGACGACGGCGATTACGACGACGGCGAATTGGATCGAGGAGGCGACGGCGACCTTGCCCGCCAATCGACGACTCGCGATTGATACGCGCCGCGCTCCGGACGAGTACCGTCTCTCGCACCCGATTGGCGCGGTCCTCGTTCACTACGACGGATCCTCTTTCGCAAACCGGCCGCAGAACAACGCGCTCGTGCAGGATCGCGACGTCCGCGTGACGGCGACGATCTTCGCGCGGGTTCACGACGACGGAGGCATGTCCGCGGAGGAGTGGCTCGAGTTCGTAATCGACGCGGTCGCGGGCGGGGAAATCGCGGGATCGCGTCGCGCGAGGCGGCACGCCTACGTTCTCGAAGACAAGCTCGTCAAGGATCAAGGCGGCGTTCGCGTCTATCGCGTTCGCTTCGTTTTTCCGACAACCTACATCGAACAAGACCATAGGAGTTAGCATGCGCAAGTGGATGGAATTCTTTCAGGAAAACAACGGACGGCTCTCGTCCGCGCGGCTCATGGCGTTTCTCGCGACGTTGTCCTTCGTCGTCTGGTGGCAGGTCGCCGTGTGGCGATCGGGCGACTTCAATCCGGGCTGGACGATCACCGCGTTCACGCTCGCCGCGCTCGGCTTAAAGACGGCGCAAAAATTCGCGGAGGCGAAATCCGCAAAGCGCGAGGAGCGAGACGATGCGTAGCGTTGAGCGATTAATCGAGCGAATGGCAAAGTCCTTCGAGGCGTTGCGCGTTTTGTTCCGTCGCGTCGAATTCGATCGCGGCCGGAGCGCTCGCTACGAACGCGCGGCTTCGCGTCTCGGCGTGGAACCCGCGGCAATCGCGGCGTTGGCGGCGGTCGAATCCTCCGGCGAGCCGATCAACGACGACGGTACTCCGCGCGGACTGTTCGAGCCGCATGTCTTCCGTCGCTATACGCGCGGCGCCTTCGACAAGTCCCACCCTCGCCTTTCGCGCGCTACGTGGTCGCGAAGCAACTACGTCGGCGGTCGAGCCGAGTGGACGCGCTTCCTCGAAGCGTACGAGCTGGACGCCGACGCGGCGATTCGTAGCTACTCCTTTGGACGCTGGCAGATCATGGGGTTCAACTATCGCCGCGCGGGTTACGACACGCCTCGCTCGTTCTTCGACGCGATGGTCGTCGGCGATCCGTTCGTCGATCTCGAGGCGTTCGTCTCGTTCGTCGAATCCGACCCTTCGCTTGTGCGCGCTCTCCGTCGCAAGGATTGGCGGGACGTCGCTCGTCGCTACAACGGTAAGGGGCAAGTCCTCTTCTATTCGCGGGCGCTCTCGCGGGCGTATCGGAACATCCGCAAGGAGGAGCGATGAAGTACGCGATCTCGATTACGCTCGCGGCGGCGCTCTTCGCGGCGGCGCTCTTTGCGGCGGGCGCGTACGTCGGATACTCGTGGAAGACGCCGACCTTCGCGATCGAACGAACGGAACGCGACACGCTGTTCGTCGAGCGCGCGCTGATCGACACCGTTCTCGCGCCTCGCCACTACGCGGTCCCCGAGACGATCGCCGTCGCGCCGGATCTTGACTCGCTGTGGAGCGACGCGCTCGACTATTGGGACTCGGTCGCCGCGGCGGATTCGATCTCGCGGGTCGGAACGTACGTCGCCGAGTTCGACACGCTCGCCCCCGACTCCGCCTTTCGCGTTAGCGCGCGGTACGAGTCTCGACTGCCTCTTGATCCGGCGGGGCGCTTCGCCGCCGAGGTGAGCGTCCGCGATCGTCTTGTCGTGGAGCGCGTGTTCGCGGAGCGCGACGAGTCGTTTTGGGATCGCTTCGGCGTCGGATTTTCCGCGGGCGTCGGCGCGACGTTCGCCGGTTCTACCGCGCGTCTCTCGCCCTTCGTCGGCGTCGGCGTTTTTTTCAGAATTCAATAGCGTCGAGTCCGCGCGCGGCGCTCGGCACAACTCAACAAGAAAGGACGAACCATGTCTAACGAATACGTCAACGCGGGAATCAAGGAAATCTATATCGCCGACGGAACCGCCGCGTTTCCGAGCGACCTCTCGAACGCGGTCGGCGTCGGCGTGCGGAACTCCGCCACCCTGACGAGCGAACCGTTCAACGCAATCGTGGCGGGAACGCAGAAGCTGAAATACGACGTGCTGCACAACGTCACGATCGAGGCGGAGACGCTCCAGATCGACGACGCCGATCTCTGGTCGCGCGTAATCGCCGCCGCAAAATCCTCGCGCGCGACGATCGCCGCGGTAACCGCGGGCGCGACGAAGAGCGGAACCGACCCCGACTACGTCGTCGGCTCTTCCGAGGGGGGCGTGTTCCTTTTCGAGAACGGCGCGACGGACGACGCGTTGGGCGCGGACTTCGAACTATTCCTCACCCCGACCGAGCGTCGCCTCTCGCTTACCTTTGAACGCGCCTTCCCGCACGACGAGACCGGCGGCTCCGGCTCGTGGCAAAAACTCGTCAACGACGCGGCGACCAACACCATCCCCTTCGCCGCCGAGCGTCTTCCCGATCTCGACGCGTCCGCGGTTGTCGCGGGCTACGTGGAACCCGACTTCGTTCCCGCCTCGTTGTCGGGCGACTTTACGTCCCCGCGATTCGCCGACTTCTCGATCAAGCTCGCCACCGACTCGACCAAGAACGCGCTGAACGTCTCAAACGCTCGTCGCGTCAACGTCGAGCTAATGGCGAAGCTCGAGGGTCCCGACCTTACGGCGATGGAGGAGCTGCTGACCAACGACGTCGCGAGCGCCGATCTTGTCGTCGCGCTTGGATCGAGCGTTTCGTTCACGTTCAAGTCGGGCGGACTTTCCCGGGAAGGTTCCCTCACGATAAGCGACGCCGAGCGGAGCGGCTCGTTCACGTACTCGGGATCGTACGATCTCGATTTTGTCTCCGAGTCGCTCGGATCGATCACTTTCGCCGCTCACCTCGCGTAATCCGGAGCTAACGATGAATTTGCCACGATTACTATCGGACCTCGTGAAACGCCCGTTCCATAAGGCGCGCAACGTGTTCGTCGTCGGAGGGCGCCGTTACCGCTTGCCGAACGAGATATCCTATCGGCAATACGCTTACGCCTCGTCGGTTATGGAGGAGGCGGGCGTTCGGATATCCTTGCCCGAAGACGCGTCCGCCGAGGGGTTCGCCGCGTCCGTCGGCGCGACGCTCTCGGCGGCGTTGCGGAACGATCTCGCGCCTCGACTCCTCGCCGCGCTTCTTGTGCCCGTCGGCGAAACGCGCTGGCGTGAGGAGCACGCGCGGAACGCCGAGGCGATGCGGGACGTCGGCGACCGAACGCTTGGAGAGATCGTTACGCTTTTTTTTTCGGAACGGAGCGACCTCTTGCGGCTTACCTTGCGGCTTGCGAGCGGATCGATCGAGCCGAGCGGGAGCTCCTCGCCGAATACGACCGACGCCGCGAACGCGACGTCCGAGAGCGTCCGCCCTTCCGACTCGAGCTCCCCGACGACCGACTCGCCGTCGCGCACTACCTCGCCGACTACGACCCGAGCCGCTTCGACGCCGTCGCCGACGCCTCACCCGCGCTCGTCCTCGGCGCCTACGCGAGGAAGCGCGTCGAACGACTCAACCAATCAATCGCGAACGTCAACGCCATAAGCGCGGCGAAAGGAGCTAAACGATGAACGACGACAAACACGCGAGAATAACGCTCTCGGTCGAGGGGACGCGCGCGATAGCCACGCTTGACGAGGGTATTCGCGGTGTAGAAGACTCCGCTAAACGCGCCGCCAAGAACGCGAACGATCTCGCGACGAGTTTATCCGGCGCCGATCGCGCCGACCGCAAACTGTTCGAGGATCGCGTGAAACGGGGGTCCCGCCAAGAGCATGCGGAACGGCGCAAGTGGATCGCCGCTTACGACGCGGCTCGCGCGACGTTCGAGGGACTCGCCGATCTCTCAAGCGCGTTCTTTTCGGACGAGCGCGAGCGACTCGAGCGATCCGCCGAAACGTGGCGCCGAACCGAACTCGAGAAGATCGACGCTTCCGAACGCGCCTCCTTCGCACACGCGAGAACGGCGAGGCAACGCGCGAACATCGAACGAGAGTTTGAAGAGCGACGCGCGGAGATCGAAGCGGCGGCGGAGGCGAAACGGATGGAGATCGAACGGAAACGGTTCGACCAACGCAAACGCCAAACGCTCGCCGATCTCGCGATCGATATGGCGCAAGCGATAGGCAAGACCTACGCCGAGTTCGGCCCGCTCGGCGCGATCGTGCAGGGCGTCGTCGTCGCCGCTATCACCGCGCAGATGGCGAACGTCGCCGCGCAAGAGTTTCCCGGCTACCGCCTCGGCGGCTATACGGGCGACGCGCGCGAGGACGCCGCCGTCGGCGTGGTGCACGGGCGCGAGTTCGTCGTCAACGCCGAGCGAACGCGCGAATACCGGCCGCTACTCGAACGCATCAACGCGGGTTCGGCGTCTCGTGAAACGGGCGTCGGCGGCGGTCTTGCGAGCGCTCGTCTCTCTTCCGCCGCGAACGACGCGGTGGTGACGGAGTTGCGTGAATTGAAACGCGAAATCGCGAGCGTCGCCGATCGCCCCATTCAAGGCGACCTTTTCGTAAACGGCAGAGGCGCGGGCAAGATCGTCGGCGCGGGCGCCGGACAAATCAAAAGGAGCAGAGCGTTTTAATGGAACTCGCGATTTACTTTCATAGAGACGAAGTCGCGGCGCCCGAGACGATCTCCGGAACCGCGGCGACGAACGCCATCGTCGGGACGAACACGACGTTCACGACCGACTGTTACGTCGGGCAAAAGCTTTACGTTCCCGACGTCGGCGCGCTTGAGATCGCGTCGATCGCGGACGACACGCACTTAACGGTCGAGGCGTTGGCGTCCGACTTCACGAACGCGAAGCCGTTCTACTCGTGGACGCGGTATTACGTCGAGCTGTCGGAGATCGCCAAGCAGGTGGAGAGCGACAACCCGGGCGAGGCGGGCGCGGTGGTGTTGGACTCGGTGACGGCGACGTTCCGCAACCACGCGACGGACGCGGCTCCCGTCCACTCGGCGTTTTCGTTGTCGGAGTTGAACGGCGACCGTCGCTACTTGTTCGCGATCTTCGCGGTCAAGCCGGGCGAGCCGCCGAAGCGCGTGTTCACGGGCATGGCGGATTTCGCGAGCGTCGAGCGTTCGCCGTTCTACGTCGCGCCGGACTCGACGGAGATCGTTCCGACGGTAACGTTCGAGATCGTCGATCTGTTCGCGGCGTTGAACCTCGTGCAATCGAAGCGATACAAGACGCTCGGGCGGTTGGTGGACAACTCGTCGTACACGGGCGCCTATCGCTATCCCGACAACCCGAGCGACGCGCGGATACCGCTGTTCATCAAGCACTCCTCCTCGCGTTTCGTAACGATGCGGATAGTGGATTACTCGGGCGGCTCCTTCACGCCGCAGACGTTGGCGGAGTCGAACACGCCGCAAGTCGGGGACGTGTTGCCATGGGTGTTCGCGACGGATCACGACGCCGCCGACGTCGAGTATATCGAGGACGACGCGGGGGACGACTTCGCGATAAGTCCGAGCGGCTACGCGTTCTTGATCGTTCAGAAGCGGAGAAGCTCGGGCGGCGACTACGTTTGCTTCGACGCGATCTCGAACTCCGGCTCGTTCTACGACGACCACACGAACTCGTTGTTGATCGATCCTCCGCTCGCGCCGCCGTATCTGGCGGACACGGACGCGCTCGTCGGTTCGGACACCATAGTCGCGTATCAGAAGATCGGCTACTACGACGAGCTGTTTGGCGGCGTGGATATCTTCGTGCGAGAAACCACGGAGACGACCTTCCCCGTTCCGACGCTCGACACGCCCGACAATTGGACGGGCGACTATAGCTACGACGATCGCGCGTACGGCGTCGCGTCGGAGACGGCGACGAGCGAGCGTATCGTCGCGATCGACGGTATCGCGGCGATGAAAGCGATCGTGGCGCAGGTGTGGCCCGACCTCGAGTTCGCGTTGCGGTTGAAGCGTTGGGACTCGGGGACGTCGAGCTACGTCGCGATGACGGAGTATCGCCTTCCGACCGACTACGTGTTTCGGTTGCTCGACTCGTATCCGTTCGGCAAGGAGCCGTTGGAGGCGGTGCAATTCATCGCGAGCGCGATCCGGGCGTATCTTTACATCGACGGGACGGGCAAGGCGATCCTCGTAAACGAGGCGCATCTCTTGGACGCGACGCCGACGGCGCTATCGCTCGCGGACGCGTTGAGTTTGCGTCGCCGAGATTTTTGGGACAAGCTGTGCGACGTGGCGAAGGTGTACGTCCGCTCGTGGATGCGCGACCCGGACGACCCGGAGCCGTACGCGTATCTGGACGGCGCGGGCGCGGCGTGGCGCTCGGACGCGGCGAACACGAAGCCGCGCAACCCGATCGAGAAGGAGCTGATCGTTGACGAGCCGTCGCTCTCGGAGTACGGGTACGAGATCGACGGGGGAACGTTGGTGGATAGCTCGAACCCGTTGCTCCCCGCCGAGCAAGCGTTGAACTCGTACGCCGAGGAGAAGGCGGCGGAGTATTTGGCGTTCTACGGCAAGGCGCACGAGGCGATTGAGGCGACGTTTGGATTGACGTGGGCGATGTTGGAATGGGAGTTGACGGGGGTCTTCTCGTATTCGACGAGCGACTACTTCGCGACGCGTTTGACGCTCGACTTGATGCGCGACACGCTCGACGTGGAGTTGGTCGGGTTGTCGGGACGTACGTATCACTCGGAATCGGTGCGGGTCGGTAAGAAAGAGGACGGCTACTTGACGCCGACGTCGAGCGGCGCGGAAGTGTTGATCGGCTCCTCGGCGGCGAGCGGCTCGACGAGCGCGAGTTTGGGTTGGGACGGACGGGCGACGCACTTGGACGCGTCTCGCGGGCGCGGCTCGTTGGGATTGGGCGCG
>WJMR01000419.1 GCA_014727845.1 Ignavibacteriales bacterium | reverse complement strand
GATCATATCAATATTATAGACGGCGACGATCGAGTCGCCGCGTTCGTGCGCTCGCTCGGCGTATGCTCGGCTTCCGACGAGTTCCTGTTCCTCCTCGTCCCAAAAGGCGAAGAGGACGGAGAGGGGGAACTCGCGATCCTTAAACAGGCGCGCCGCCTCCATCACGACGGCGCACCCCGAGGCGTTGTCGTCGGCGCCGGGAGCGACGGCTTGGTTGGGTTGCGAGTCGTAGTGGGCGCAGATAATCACTTGGCGGTTCGGATAGACCGTTCCCCGCCGCTCGGCGAGGACGTTGGCGCCCGTCGCGCTGAAGGAATCCACGACGGGTTCGTAGCCGTATTCTCGGAGGCGTTGCGCGAGACGGCGTTCGGCGACCTCGTTTCCGAGCCAATCTTTGTGGCGCGATTGAATCACGGCGGTCGCGTCGTCGAGTTGCACGGCGCGCATACCCGAGAGCTCCTCGACGGTGTGGAGGAGCGAGTCGAGATTGACGTCCTCGACGAGACGGAGGAGCGCGGAAGTTTGCGCCGAACCGACGCCGACGAACGCGACGAATATTGCGAGTGTAAAGAACCGCATAATCAAAAGAGGCGCCTTGTCGTGAATCCTAAATTAAACTCGAAGGTAAGTATTTTGTCGGATTAATACAGCCGACTCGCGGACGATAATCGTTGAATTTTCGGCGGTCGGTTCGTATCTTTCCTAATTAGCATAAAATAACTTACCGCGTTTCACGTATAGGATAATCCCCGCATGCTGGAACTACAGCGCACTATCGCCGAGCCGGTTACGCTGACGGGCGACGGTTTACACACCGGCGCGAAAACGAAATTGACGTTCAAACCGGCGCCTGAAAATCACGGCGTCCGATTCGTTCGGGTGGATATTGAGGGCGCGCCCGAGGTCCCCGCGCTTTGCGATCACGTCGTGGACGTTTCCCGAGGCACGACGCTCGCGCTCGACGGCGCGAAAGTCCACACCGTCGAGCACGTCCTCGCCGCCGTGGCGGGCTTGCAGATCGACAACATTCGCGTCGAGATCGACGGTCCCGAGCCGCCCGTCGGCGACGGTAGCGCGAAGCTATTTGTGGACGCCCTCGCGAAAGCGGGCTTCCAACAACAGACCGAGCCGAAGGATTATCTCGTCATCGACCGCGCCGTCCAATACGAGGACGAGGAGCGGCAGGTGACGATCGTCGGGTTGCCGCTGGACGATTTCCGCGCCACCGTGATGATCGATTATCAGAATCCCGCGCTCGGAAGCCAACACACGGGCTTGTTCGATCTCGACAAAGAATTCGTCCCCGAGTTCTCGACTTCTCGCACGTTTTGTTTTCTCAGCGAAGTCGAGGAGCTCTCCAAACAGGGGCTCATTAAAGGCGGCGATCTCGACAACGCGGTCGTCATCCAAGATAAGGAGCTGGATCAATCGGCGCTCGACGAGCTGAGCGGCAAACTCAACGTCGAGAAAACCGTGAAGATGGGGGGCAACGGCATCCTCAACGATAAGGCGTTGCGCTTCAAGAACGAGCCGGCGCGGCACAAGCTGTTGGATCTCCTCGGCGATTTGGCGCTCATCGGCGCGCCGATTAAGGCGCAGATCCTCGCCGCGCGTCCCGGGCACAAGGCGAACGTCGAGTTCGCGAAAGCCGTTCGGAAGCTCTACCTCGAAAAGCAAATCGTTAAAAAGTATCAAAACGTTAAGCAAGGCGACGCGGTCTTCGACATCGAGGCGATCCAAAAGATTCTGCCGCATCGCTATCCGTTCCTGCTCATCGATCGCGTGCTCGAAGTCGAATTCGACAAGCGCGTCGTGGCGTCGAAGAACGTGTCGGCGAACGAACCGTTTTTCGCCGGGCACTTTCCGGGCAGACCGATTATGCCCGGCGTGCTGATCATCGAGTCGATGGCGCAGGCGGGCGGCGTGCTCCTGCTCAACTCGATCCCCGACCCGACCAAGAAGCTCGTGATGTTTATGCAGATCAACAACGCGAAGTTTCGCAAGCCCGTCGTGCCGGGCGATCAATTGCGGCTCGAGATCGAGATGGGCAAGCGACGCGCGAGGTTCGTGACGATGTTCGGCAAGGCGTACGTCGGAAACACGGTCGTCGCCGAGGCGGAATTTATGGCGGCGTTGATGGATCGCGACCCGTCGGAAGGATAAGGGAGAACGCTATGGCGCATATTCATAACACGGCGGTGGTCGCCGAGGGAGCGAAGATCGGCGAGAACGTCGCGATTGGACCGTTTGCCGTCGTGCACGCGGACGTCGAGATCGGCGACGAGTCGGTCGTAGGTCCGCACGCGGTTATTTACGACGGCGCGCGAATTGGGCGCAACGTGAAGGTGCATCAAGGCGCGGCGGTCGCCAACATTCCTCAGGATTTGAAATTCGGCGGCGAACCGACGCGCTGTTACGTCGGGGACAACACGACCATCCGCGAGTTCGTCACCGTTAACCGAGGCACCACCGCCACGGGCGAGACTCGGCTTGGCGCGAATTGCCTCCTCATGGCATACGCGCACATCGGGCACGACAGCGCGATCGGCGACCACGTCATCCTCGCGAACGCGGTGCAGGTCGGCGGTCATGTGGAGATTGACGAGTGGACGATCGTCGGCGGCTCGACCCCGATCCACCAATTTTGCAAAATCGGCAAACACGCGATGATCGGCGGCGGTTTCCGCGCCGTGCAGGACGTTCCTCCCTTCGTGACGATGGGGGGCGAGCCGTTGCGCTTCGCGGGCGTTAACTCGATTGGGTTGCGTCGGCGCGGCTTTACGAGCGATCAGATTCTGACGCTGAAAACGATTTACCGATACATCTACGGCTCGGGCTACACGCTCACCGACGCGAAGGCGCGCATCGTCGAGGAGTTCGGCGACGACGATCTCGCCAAGGAGACGTTGGACTTCCTCGGACGGACCACGCGAGGGTTGGCGGGATAGTGCGACGCGCGTTCATCCATAACGGCGTTGCGACGGGCGACGAGAACATGGCGGCGGACGTGGCGATGCTCGAGGCGTTCCGCGAGGCGACGGCGTTGCGGCTCTATCGCTGGAAACCGTGGTGCGTCTCGCTCGGCGCGAATCAATCGCCCGACGCGCTCGACCTCGACCGACTGCGCGATGACGGAATCGATTGGACGCGTCGTCCCACGGGCGGGCGCGCCGTCTTCCACGCCGAGGAGCTGACGTACGCGGTCGTCGCGCCGCTGACGCCGAAGGATTCCGCGAAGGCGCTCTACCGTAAGATTAACGAGGCGCTCGCCGTCGGGTTGACGATCTACGACGAGCGGCTCGGCTTCGTGGCGATGGAGGATCGCCAACCGGATTTCCGAGCGCTCTATCGCAAACCGCTCGGCGCCGCGTGTTTCGCCGCTTCGGCGAAGAGCGAGTTGAAGTGGCGCGGAAAGAAACTCGTCGGGAGCGCGCAGCGCAAGCTCGGCGAGGCGGCGTTGCAGCACGGCTCGATACTTTGCGGAACGGCGCATCGGCGCTTGCCCGACTATGTGAAACTTTCCGAGGACGATCGTCGTCGAATGCGGGAGACGCTCGACGCCGAGACGGTCGAAATCGAGACGGTCGTCGGCGAGGCGACCGACTACGAACGATTGGCGAGCGCGATCCGCGAGGGCTTCGAGCGGACTTTCGGCGGCGCGTTTGAAGAGACGACCCTCGAGACGCGAGCGCCCGAGGCGACGTCGGAAAGGATAACGGGATGAGCGCGCAAGGCGATTTCAAAAAAATTACGACCAAGACGCTCCAGCTAATGAAAGACCGGGGCGAGAAGATCGGCGCGTTGACGGCGTACGATTTCATCACCGCCAAAGTGATGGACGCCGCCGGCGTGGATTTGATTCTTGTCGGCGACTCGCTCGGCAACGTGGTGCAGGGGCACGAGACGACGCTGCCCGTGACGATGGACGACATCGTCTATCATACCAAAGCCGTGACCCGCGGAGTGGAGCGCGCGATGGTCGTCGCCGATATGCCGTTTATGTCCTACCAGCTGAACGTGGACGAGGCGTTCCGCAACGCCGGTAGGATTATGAAAGAAACGCTCGCCGGCGCCGTGAAACTCGAGGGAGGCAGGCGCGTCGCCGATCGCGTGTGGCGCGTAACCGAGGCGGGCATACCCGTAATGGGACACATCGGACTGACGCCGCAGAGCATCCACCAATTCGGAAGCTACAAGCAACGCGGATCGAGCGAGAGCGAGCGGAAGGAAATTTTGGAGGACGCGAAGATACTCGAGGAGGCGGGCGCCTTCGCCGTTGTGTTGGAAAAAATTCCGAAAGAGCTCGCCAAGGAAGTGACGGAACGATTGAAGATCCCGACGATCGGCATCGGCGCCGGCGCGGGGTGCGACGGACAGATCCTCGTGACGCCCGATATGCTCGGGATGAACAAGGAGTTCCATCCGCGATTCGTCCGCCACTACGCCCGACTCGCCGACGAGTGCGATCGCGCCTTCCGCAATTACTTGAACGACGTAAAACAACTGAAATTTCCGACGGACGAGGAAAGCTATTAATCGATTGATT
>WJMR01000048.1 GCA_014727845.1 Ignavibacteriales bacterium | reverse complement strand
GTGTTGTCCTTAAGATCGGTGATCAACGTTTCGACGATGGTGGCGCCGAGTCGCTCGACGATGTTCTTCATCAAGTCGTGCGTCAACGGTCGCGGGGGACGAATCCCTTCGAGCTCGAGCGCGATCGCCTGCGCCTCGAATTGACCGATGATGATCGGCAGACGCCGATCGCCGTACACCTCTTTGAGCAACAGCGCGTAGGCGCCGCCCGTCTGGGGGCTGGAGGATAATCCGAGTATTTCACATTCTATTTTATTCAACGTCGTTCCTTGTTTTCGCTTGTATAATTTCGGTTAACGCCGGCGCGATTTCGAGGGCGTCCCCGACGATTCCGTAGTCGGCGCGTCGAAAGATCGGCGCGTCGGGATCGGCGTTAATCGCGACGACGATCTTCGCGTCGGCGATTCCCGCCCGATGTTGCGCGGCGCCGCTTACGCCGAAGGCGAGATAGCATTTCGGCGCGACGGTCGCGCCCGTCAACCCTATCTGTTCGGATCGATCGCGCCATCCCGCGTCCACGACCGCCCTGGTGGCGCCGACCGCGCCGCCGAGCGCCTCGGCGAGCGTCGTAATCATGTCGAAATTTTTTGGTTTTTTCAATCCCATTCCGCCCGATACTATTATTTCCGCGGAAGAGAGATCGACGCCGTCTCCGAGCGATCGCCGTTCGAGGGATTCGATTCGTCCGCGTCTCGTCGGCGTTTCGGCTCGTTCGACAAGAACCTCGGCTCGTTCGGGAAGCGGCGCGAGGCCCGCGCCCGCGGCGAGCGCGACGCGCGCGGTTTTGATCCGAACGGTCTGCTCGAGCGCCGCGCCGTACGCCCGTCGAGTAACGAGAAGCCCGTCGTCGGTTCGTTCGACGCTCCGCGCTCCCGAAACGTACGCGGCGTCGAGTTCGGCGGCGACGAGCGGGGCGAGATCCAATCCCGCGAGCGCCTCGGCGAAGACGAGCGTTTCGACGTCGTCCTCCGCCGCTCGTTCGGCTATCGCTCGCGCGAGGGCGTCGGGAGGCGCGGTCGCCGCGTCGAACGCGACGATTCGATCCGTTCCCGCGTACGAGAGTCGTTCGAGTCGGCGTTCGTCGATACCGTTCGCGTAAACGATCGTCCGATCGCCGGTCGTTTTCGCGAAGGCGATCCCGGCGGCGACGGCGGCGCGCGAGGCGGTCGTCGTCGTCTCGTCTCGAACGTCCACGACGGCGGCGATAGTTCTTCTCATTGCTCGGTCTCCGTGTTGTCGGCGTTCGCCGTCATTGGACGACGCCTTCGTTCTTCAACGCCTCGACCAGTCGGCGCGCGGCGTCCTCTCCCTCGAAGAACGTCGTCTCGCGCCGCGTCTCGACGGGCGCGAGGGAAACGGTTTCTACTTTCGGTTCGCCGCTCGGGGCGGCTCGTTCGGCGATTTCCTTTTTCTTCGCCGCCATTCGCCCCTTCAGCGTGGGTCGCCTCGGCTCGTTTAAACCTTTTTCCGCCGAGGCGACGACGGGAAGCTCGGCGCGAAGGATTTCTCTCGCGCCGGCGACGACTCGTTCGGCGCGGGCGACGTTCCCTTCGACCTTAAACGAGGAGCATCCCGCGAGGAGCGCGCGATCGAGCGCGCGGGCGAGGAAGGCGGGAACGGCCGCGGACTCGAAATCCGCCGAGCGTTTACCGCACCAGACGACGTCGAACGCCTCGTCCCTCGCGACGTCGGCGAGGGCGTCGGCGATTCGTCTCGAGTCGAGCGTCTCGTCGGTTCGGACGAGGATCGCGCGATCGGCGCCGAGGGCGAGCGCCTTGCGGAGCGCGTCTCGTTCCTCGTCTCCGCCGACGGCGACGGCGACGGTCTCGCCGTTCGTCTCCTCGGAGAGTCGCAACGCCGCCTCGAGGGCGTACTCGTCGAAAACGTTCGTCGAGCGAGTTTCCGTCGAGCGGTCGATCGTTTTGCCGTCGTCGGCGACGACGGGCGTCGCCGCTACGTCGGGCGCGGTATGTACGCATATTCCGATGTTCATACGTTAGTCAAGCCGTCGCGATTATATCTCCGCGCCCTCGCGTTTGCGGGGCGTTCGTTCCTCCTTCTCCCGAAAAAGATACGGCGCGAGGATTGGAAAATCAAACCGGCGCCGCCGTTCGGTCGATTCGTCTTTCTTGTTTGTCCGCAATTCCTTACTTTTTCCTTATGCCCGAGAAAGAACGAGAACAACCGGTCGCGGAACCGGAGCTAACGACCGAGGAGGACGCCGGACTATCCTCTCGCGTTCTGCTGTTCAACGACGATTGGCACACGTTCGAGGAGGTGATCGCGCAGATCGTCAAGGCGACGAACTGCGGCTTCGATAAGGCGCGCGATTTGGCGTTCGAGGCGCACGTGAAAGGGAGAGCGGTGGTCTATACGGGGGAACTTCAGAGATGCCTTCGGGTTTCCTCGATCCTCGAGGAGATCGAACTTCGCACGCAAATCTTATCGTAACGCTCTTCGGGCGTCACGCCGTTTCGAAACACCGCTCGATGGTTTGCAACAATCCACGTTGCTTGAACGGTTTAGGGAGGTACGCCGTAAAGCCGTCCTCGAGGAAACGCTCCTCGTCGGCGGGCATCGCGTATCCCGTAACGGCTACGATCGGGGCGCTTTCGTAGCCCTCGATCTCGCGAATCCGTTTCATCGCCGTAACGCCGTCGTCGCCCGCGCCGAGGTTGATGTCCATCAGCACGGCGTCGTATCGTCGTCGCGCCGCCATTTTTACCGCGTCTTCGGCGGTGGTCGTCGCGTGGACCTCGTACCGATCTTTCAAATAAATTTCGGCGAGCTCGATGTTCATCTCGTTGTCCTCGACGAGCAGAAGCCGCTTTCCGTTTCGAATCTCCGTATTCGGCGTCTCGGCGGCGGCGGCGAGCGTCGCTTGTTCCGCGCGTTTCGCGGGAAGCACGACGGCGAAGGTCGAGCCCTCTCCGAGTTCGCCGGTCAGCTCGATCCTCCCCTCCATAAGTTCGACGATCTTCGAGGCGAGCGTCAACCCCAATCCCGCGCCTTCGTAGGTTCTGCCCATCCCCTCGCTGGCTTGGCGGAACTCCTCGAAGATGACGCGCCGGTCCTCTTCGGCGACGCCGACGCCCGTGTCGATTATCCGCACCACGCACTTGGGCTCGCCGCGTTCCTCGATCGACTCCGCCTCGATCCGCACGCTCCCTTCGTTCGTATATTTGACGGCGTTATCGACCATATAGCCGATCCCCTGCTTGAAGAGTCGCGGATCGCCGACGACGATCGTCCCGTCAAGGCGGTCCAGCAGATTGAATTCGAGGGATTTCTCCTCGGCCATCGGGCGGTATTCCTCCTCGATTTCCCGAAGGACGTTCCCGACCTCGATCGGTTTTTCCTGCCGGCGTTGTTTTTCCGACTCGAAGTAGGAGAGATCGAGGATGGAGCTAAGCGTGTTGAGCAGGCGGTTCGCCGATCCGTAAATCCGCAACGCCATATCGCGGGAATCCTCGTCCTCGACTTCGTCGCCGAGGATTTCCGAAAATCCGATGATGCCGTTGAGCGGCGTGCGGAATTCGTGGCTGAGGTTCGCCAGTAAATTCGATTTGAGCCGACTCGCCTCCTCCGCTCGATTCTTCGCCTCGATAAGTTGCCGCTCGTAATTTTTTCGTTGCGTGACGTCCTGCTTGATGGCGACGAATCGGTTGATTTTCCCGTCGGCGTCGGGCACGGGCGTGATCGTCATTTCCTCGTGATAGGTCCCGCCGTCCTTTCGGCGATTGACAAGCTCTCCCTTCCAGACGTTTCCGTTTCTAACGGTGTCCCACATAGCGCGATAAAACGCGTCGTCTTGTTCGCCCCCGTTGAGGATGCTCGGACTCTGCCCGACGAGTTCGTCCTCGCTGTACCCCGTCAGTTTGCAGACGGCGGGATTGACCCAGATAATTTCGCCGTCCGCGGCGACGATCATAATGCCGTTCGCGGCGGAGATCATCGCCGAGGATTGCAGGTTAATCCGCTCCTCGACTTTCTTCCGCTCGGTGGTTTCGCGGAAGAGGAGTTGCGTCGCCGGTTTGCCTTGGTAGTAGGCGGGTACGGCGGAAATTTCCGCGTAGATCGGGATATCGTCGGCGCGCACGAGCTTTTCCTCCAGCCCGTCGATCACTTTGCGTTGGCGGAACGCGTCGAGCAGACGCTCCTTAAACGTCTTGAGCGAGTCGGGGTGCACGAAGTCGAAGATATCCACGCCGACGAGTTCCTGCGGACCGTACACGCCGAGGATTTCCGCGGCGGCGGGGTTGGCGAATTGCACGACGCCGTTGACGTGAATCGCCAGTCCGATCGGAGCGACGTTGATGAGGTCGCGGTAGCGCGCCTCGTTTTCCTTTAAGCGTTGTTCGTATCGCTTCTCCTCGGTCGCGTCGGTCGTGGCGCCGACGAACCGCACGCCCCCGTCCTCGAATCGTCGGGCGACGGCGACCTCGCGAAGCCATCGGATGCCGCGATGCGGCGTTACGACGCGAAACTCGCGTTTGAGTTGGACTTCGTCGCTCTCGATGAACCGTTCGAATTCGGCGCGATACGGCTCGCGATCGGCGGGAAAGACGAGACGCTCGAATCTCGACGCGTCGGCTTGGATGTAGTCCCTCGGTTTGCCCGCGACGCGTTCGACGGCGTGAGAGAGATATTCATAAACGAATTCGCCGTTGCGATAGACCGCCGACCAGATGACGTCGGGCGCGTCGGCGATGAGTTTCGCCAACGGCGGCGCGACAAGCTTCCGTTGGTCGTCGCCGTAATACTTGGCGGCGTCGCGAACGAGCGCAAGATAACGCGGCGGATCCTCCGATAAAACGGAAATGTCCGCGTCTATCAACAGCGGCTCCCCCGTCGCCGTCTTCGCGTCCACGTCGCGCAGACGCGCGCCTTCGTCGCGAGCGAGCGCGTCGAGATCGCGGCGGCGTTCGGATATGAGCGCGAAGATTTGCGGACGATCGCCCGCCGTGTCGGGGTCGATCCGGAAAAAGTCGAGGAACTCTTTTTCCCCCTCGACGAGCGCGCCTTCGTCGTCCACGACCGCCGTCATAAAACCGATGCGGCGAAGGCCCAACGCCGATAGAGACGTCGCCCCGTCGTTAAAAGAGCTCATAGATGCTTCCTCTCCCTTCCGTTCTCTACGCCTTCCTCGCCGCCTTCGTACCGCGGCGAGAACGACCGTTCCCTCTCAAACTCTAACGTCGATAATATCTTAAATTTTATCTCGAAACGCAATAAGCTGAAACGCCTACTTCTGTTGCGACGGTTTTCTCGTTTCACTATATTATTCGTTCCTTGAGGAACGAGAAAGCGCTCGGAAACCGCGGTGTCGGAATTAGTTTTTTCAAAGGTCGCGCCGGTTTTCTCGGATACGACAATCCATCCGATCAAAGGTGCGCGACGATTCGATCTTCGATTTATCAACAATCTCCGCGCCGAGAACGTTCCCTCGTTGGGCGCGAGGGAGATCGACGAAGGTTAGCGGATTCGAGCAAACACATTCAATAATCGACGCGTGGCAACAATGAGACCGCTTCCCATTTCCGCATTCCTCCTCGCGACGCTTATTCTCTCGACGCTCGCGACGAGCGCTCGAGCGCAAGCCGACTGGTACGACGATCCGAACGCGGGCGGAGGCGGGATGTTCGGCGGGCTACAGTTCAAGATCGGGGAGGTGAGGAACGCGACGCGTTTGACCGT
>WJMR01000418.1 GCA_014727845.1 Ignavibacteriales bacterium | reverse complement strand
TCCGACACGATCGATTCCACTTCCTCGCGTTCGTCGCGAGCGACGAGTACGGTCGCGCGATCGGCGAACCTCGACGTCGGTTCTCCACGCGCAAACAACCGTTCTCGGAGCGCGTTCTCGAAAGCCGCGGCGCTCGCGGGCGAGACGTCCTTCGCCTCTCGGAAACCGCGTTCCGTCAGCGTTTTATGAGTCTCCTCCAACGCGCCGAAGAGGGGACGGTTGAAGGCGCGATAGTCGAATCGGAGGTAGAGGCGACGGCCTCGCGTTTTGGCGATCCGCGCGAGGAAGTCCACTTCGGGCGCGGCGAAGGCGGTGTATCCAAAAACGAGCGCGAGATTCGCGTCGGGGTAGCTTTCGGCAAGGCGCGCCTCGAATAATTCGCGAGAAAGCGCGTTGAGTTTGGCTACACAGTCGCCCGTCAAGAGGAGGCGAGCTTCCTCGAGAGCGCGACGGAAGTCGGCGTAAAGATCGGCGAAGTCGAGCGCGTTTCGTTTCCGCGCCGGTTCGAGCGTCCGCGCCGCTTCACGCAAACGCTCCGACTCGACGCCGTGCCGCGCGTATTCTTCAATCGCCGCCGCCATCCCGATCAACGCGCCCTCCCTCGCGCCCGAACGGAACGTTTCGAGCAAACGAATGTTATCATTATCGATGCGGGCGCGAAGCAGCGAGACGACGGCGGTCTCGTCGGCGAGCTCGTATTCGACGAATTCGGCGAGCGCCAACCGCTCGGCGAGTCCGCCCAACGTCTCGACGTTCGCCGCTTCGATCGCCGTCCGTTCGGCGAGTTCGCGTCGGAGGGCGCGGGCTTTGCGTTTCGTGGGCGTGATTATCAGCGCTCGCGCGAGTTCGCCCGCGTCAATCAAATCGGCGACTACCGCGTCTAAATCCACGCGTCGGTCGGGTTCGAGCGTAAGTATCATCCGCGGAGCTTCCGAGGAGTTCGACTATTCGAGATATTGCTTTTTATCATACGTCGTGTAATTTAAAAAGAAAATTGACGCGAAGATGAAACGAATTTTAATCTACATATTCATTGCCTTGCCGGCGGGCTTCGGCTACGCGCAGGAGTTGGGTAAGATCGTCGAGGATAAACGCGCGACGAGCTTTCCACCCGACGCCTACGGTATGGATATTATGTTCAGCGAGAGCGGCTTTGGTCTCGGTTTTTTCTATCGCCATTCGTTTTCGGATCGGTGGAAGCTCCACGCGGATTTCTCGATATCCGAGTCGAAGGATCAGGGCGAGGTAGAGTATTACAATTACTGGGGCGAGAAGATCGTGCCGGGCAAGGTGAATCGCGTCTTCCTATTGCCGCTCTACGCGGGCGTGCAATACCGCCTCTTCCGTGACGCGCTCACGGATAATCTCCGCCCCTATATAGAGGTCGGCGGCGGTCCCACGTTGGTGCTAACGACGCCCTACGAGCGCGAGTTTTTTAGCTCGCTGGGCTACGCGCAAGCGAAATACACGGCGGGCGGATATGTCGGTTTCGGAGCAAATTTCGGGCTTAGTCGGGAGTCGCTTCTTGGTATCGGGATGCGCTACTATCATATCCAATTCTTCGACGAGGGCGTCCGCTCGATGGAGAACAGCCGGTTGAAGGAGTTGGGCGGTGTGTATCTTATCCTGCGTCTCGGCGCTATGTTGTAGCGCTTATTGCGCAAGTCGCGTAGTTTTCGTAAATTTTGAGTTCTTGTGATTTGAGTTGTTGCGCGGTACGGTAGCGCGTCCCGACCGAGTCGGGAAGGCCGTAGTTCTTTCAAGTTTGCTTTTTCAATCGGGGTGTGGCGCAGCCCGGTAGCGCGCTTCGTTCGGGACGAAGAGGCCGTAGGTTCAAATCCTATCACCCCGACTTGACTCAAAGCTCCAAGCAAACCTTGGGGCTTTCTTTTTGTACGGATCACCCGTAGCGCGTCCCGACCGAGTCGGGAAGGCGCGTAGGTTCAAATCCTATCACCCCGACTTGACTCAAAGCCGAGATCCACCCTAATCTATATTTTACTTATATTCGGTTATGGGACGCTACACGCTCTATATCCTTTACTCGCGGTCACTTGATCGCCATTACATCGGTCACACAAACGATTTCTCTCGTCGTCTCGCCGAGCACAACTCAAGACACACCCGCTCCACTCGAGGCGGCGCCCCTTGGGTCCCCCGCCTGACACGCGATTATCCTACCAAAGCCGAAGCGCACGCCGAAGAACGACGCCTAAAACGTTTGAAAAGTAGAAAATACATCGAAGAGTATATCGAAGAATTTTCCCACGACCAATTCGATTAACGCCTACATCTCATGCTTTGGATTATGCATCCCCTCCTTAACGCCGAATCGTATTAGTAAAACGTTAACGGGATACGCCGCCAGCAGTCCCATCGAGAGTGAGACAACCAGCGACGACCAGAAGCGCGGCTCGCCTATCGTCGCGTCGCCGGCCAGGTAAATATCCACGCCAATGGCGACGACCTCCATAACGAAAATACTTATTGTCTCACTGTAGAACGCGTCCTTATACGCGGTCGCCGCGGGAACGCCGTCCTGTATGAGCGGTAGCGCGGTGAGAGTGTAGCCCGCCGCGTACGCCAATAAAAATGTGAGTATGGCGACAGGAAGAGTATCCCAACTTAGTAAACCGACAGCGATAAACAATCCGGCTATTTCGCCCGCCCCGCATCCCGAGTAGCAGTGCGCCACCGAGCGAAACCCTTTGCGCCAAAGCGTGTCGCGAGCGATCTCCTTCCTGCCGGAGTAGTAGTATCCCAACAAACCGAGCGGACCGGAATACAACACCGTCAACGCCCAAACCAACTTCATCAATCCGCCGAGATGCGCGTTATTTCTTCGGAGATCGTAAAGCAATACGGCTACGGATAACACCGCGCTCGCCCCCCAAACGACGAGAAATGCCCCGCTCGATAGCGTTTCGATCAACGGTTCAATTAAATTGTTCATATATATACAAATGATTACTATTGAGTATGGTTATTAACATAGTATATTGG
Source organism: Ignavibacteriales bacterium (assembly GCA_014727845.1). Taxonomy (GTDB): domain Bacteria; phylum Bacteroidota; class Ignavibacteria; order Ignavibacteriales; family Ignavibacteriaceae; genus WJMR01. The sequence continues at coordinate 1,295 of WJMR01000418.1, read as the reverse complement.
CGTGCCGATCCAAATTTTCGACCAAATTGCGCGAACCCTTAACACGAGGCGGCGCTCCAATCCAAAACAAAGGAAAGGAACCGCAATGCAATACTACTTTGCCAAGAAACTCGACGTTACGTTTGACGAAGCGATCCGGAAGACGACCGACGCGCTCAAAATCGAAGGATTCGGCGTGCTGACGGAGATCGACGTGAAGGAGACGCTCAAGAAGAAGCTCGACGTCGATTTCCGGAACTACCGCATTTTGGGCGCGTGCAACCCGCCGTTCGCCCACAAAGCGTTACAAGCGGACGATATGATCGGCGCGATGCTCCCCTGCAACGTCGTCGTGCAGGAGCGCGAGGGGGGCGTCGAAGTCGCGGCGGTCGATCCCGTCGCCTCGATGCAAGCCATAGAGAACGAGGCGGTCGAGGCAATCGCGGGCGAGATTGGGGCGAAGCTCAAGAAGGTAGTTGACGCGTTATAATCATTAGCGATCTCGCGTTCATTATTAGCCCCGGGTGCGCTCGGGGCTTTTTTGCGACATTTATCGGATTTTATCCATATCTTTCCCCACTAAATCGAGGGAATAATGGGGAATTGGAACACCGCCGTTCGTTGGGTGGCTAAGCGCCTCCGTAAACTCATAAAAGACCCACTTAGCCGAGATTGGCTTTCTCTTCGAGCGGAGGAAGAGTTACGGGCGGAGGGAAGGTGGAACCCGACGCCTTGGCGTAAACAATACGCCGGCGAAATCGCCGTAACAATTGCGGCGGCGCTATCGGTCGGACAACTCTTCAATCTTCCTGATCCTCTTGAAGCTTCACCCGTAACTATCCGCGATCTACTTACCGTAAACATCGGGCTAATCACCGTCATCTTCGGCTTGTTTATCTTCATCGGCACGGCGCCGAAGGAGGGGGAGCCGTTTAAGGCGACGATACTACTGAAGCGGAGTTATATCGTTTACATCGCCATCGGAGAGGTTCTGTTTATCGCGCTATTACCGTTTGCCGCCAACCTCTTTATCGGAATAATGTTAACGTTCGTATCTGTCGTCTTCTTGCTGAGGGCGGTGGGGGTTATTCGAAGAATACAATTCGAGAAACACCATTACAACCAAGAGCAAACCGCGTTCGTAGAAGGAATATTTGATCAATTTCTCTTCTCTACAAGTATAATCTACAAGATGGGGGAATTAGTATCACAGCAATTCACAAGCAGACTTGAATACTATAATAATGAAAGACATGACTCCAAAGACAATATAGAAAGGTTTGCTTTGGGGGGCGAGAAGGATCCTAACCTAATAG
>WJMR01000417.1 GCA_014727845.1 Ignavibacteriales bacterium | reverse complement strand
CGTGAGCGTCACGGGCGTGACGGGCGCGCGCGGCGGGTTCTCGGAAGAGACGATCGCGCACGTTCGTCGCGTGTACGAGACGGTAAGGAAGAACAAGACGCTCGTCGGCTTCGGGATCTCCGGCGCCGAGGGGGTTCGCGCGTTTAAGCCCGTCTCAGACGGCGTGATTGTCGGTAGCGCGATCGTGAAGCGGCTCGCGGATAGCGATCTCGCCGGCGCCGAGGCGCTCGTGCGCGAGTTGCGCGCCGCGTGCGACGAGTAGGCGAGTACGATTTTCGACCTTGTTCTTCTCGGAGAATTTCCGCATAATCCAATCCGATGGATAAACGGAGGATTGGAAGGCGCCGATGAGACGTGTCGTCGAATCACGAGTCGGACAAATACGAGAGCGCAACGAGGACGTGGCGCGGTTCCGCGAGTTTGGCGACGGCGTTTACGCGGGCGTCTTCGACGGCGTCGGAGGCGCGCCGGGCGGAACGATGGCGGCGAACTTCGTCGCCGAAGCCGTCGAGGCGTACCTTTCGGACTGCACCCTCGACTTCGTTCGCGCCGACTGCCTGCGCGACGCCCTGCGCGACGCCAACCGCGAGGCGGGTAAGCGACTTACCGCGCGCGCCTTAACCACCGCGACGATTCTCGGTCTCCGGGAAGGCAAACTCGCTTGGGCGCACGCGGGGGACTCTCGGCTCTACCTGCTCGACGATCGCCTCCGACTCCTCACGAAAGATCATACGTTTACGCAACTCCTCGTGGACGCGGGCGAGATCGACGAAGCCGCCGCGCGAAAACATCCGCAACGCAACCAGTTGACGAGCGCGGTCGGCGACGGAGACGGCTTCCTCTCGGTTGACGCCGGCGAGATGACCGCGCCCGAATCGTGGCGGCGACTGTTACTCTGCACCGACGGCGTCGTCGAGACGGCGACCGACGAAGAGATCGCGGAAATCGTCGGGGCGGACGATCTCGACGTAGCGGCGCGACGGCTCGTCGATCTCGTCGAAGATCGCGGCGCGCCCGACAACTACACGTTTGTGATTATCGCGCCCGACGACGGCGCGTAACCCGATATGATCGATCTGAAGAACGCCGCGCGAAACAACCTCGTCGAGATTGTCGGATGGGGCGCCCTCTTGCTCGCAAACCTACGACTGATCTTCCTGCCGCTCGCAAAATACTTCCACTACGAGTTCGCGGCCCTCAACGCCGTTCTCGTTACGCTCCTCTTCGGGCTCATTGTCGCCGTTCGGATGCGCGCCGCCACTCCCGAGGATCTCTCGACGTTCGCGCGTCGGTTTTGGAAGCCCGCGGTCGCTTTCGTCGTCTCGCCCTTCCTCGTCGCGGCGATCAACGCGGCGACGCGCGGCGACTGCCCCTTCCTCGACGGCGTCGGGTTCTATCTTGCGCTCGTCGTTCCCGCGCCGTTGGCGGGCGCGGCGTTGGGCGCGGGCGGCGCGCTCCTCTCGCGACGCTTTGGGTGGGCGCTCGTTCCCGCGTTTGTCGGTTATCTGTTGGTCGTTCCATCGGCGCTCTTTCTCTATCGGTTTCCCCAAGTCTATTTCTTCAATCCCGTTTTTGGGTTTTTCCCCGGCGTGATCTACGACTTGTCGATCGAGCTATCCTCGGCGCTTGTGTGGTATCGCGTCTTTGAGTCGGCGTTGGCGGCGGGCGCGATTTGGTTGGCGCTACGGTGGATACGCTCGGGCGGATGGAAGCCGCGCGTAGCGTTCGCGGCGATCGCGCTCGGATTATGCGCCGCGTTCCAAGCGCTCGCGCCGGTCGTCGGATTGGCGACAGACCGCGCCCGAATCGAATCCGAGCTGACGTTGCACATCTCCACGCCCCGCTTCGAGATTCGTATGCCCGCGAGCGCCGACTCGACCGAGGCGCTCTACGTCGCGCTCCTCCATGAGCGTTACCACGCCGAACTCGGCGTTCTCTTCGGCGTCGAGCCGCGCGAGCGAATTGTTTCCTTCCTCTTCGCCGACGCCGATCAACGCAAGCGCCTCTTCGGTTCCCGGAACGCGAACGTCGCGAAGCCGTGGCAAGGGCAAATGTATCTCACGCTCGGAACGATGGCGGGATCGCTTAAGCACGAGTTGGCGCACCTCTTCGCCGCCGAGTTCGGCCGGTATCCGTTTCGGATCGCCAAGGGCGCGAACATGGCGGCTATCGAGGGCGTCGCCGTTTTCGCCGATCCGGAGTACGGCGGCTACGACCTCGAGTTTATGGCGGCGGCGGCACGACGCGCGGGTAAACTCCCCGAGCCGACGCGACTCTTCGGTGGGTTGCGATTCTTCGGAAGCGTCTCGTCGTTGTCCTACGTCTCGGCGGGCGCGTTCTTTCAATTCTTAGCGCGGCGGGGCGGAACGGAGAAACTCGAAGATCTTTACGCGACGCTCGAGTTCGAGCGGATCTACGGCGAGCCGCTCGCCTTGCTGAGCGACCGCTTCCTCGCGCGGCTCGACTCGATCGACGCGACGGGAACCGAGGCGATCGCGGCGTACCACTTCGGCGGCAAGGCGCTCGTCTCGAAACGGTGCCCGCGTTACGTCGCCGATATGCGCGCGGAGGCGAATCGACTATTCCGCGAGCGACGCTTCGCGGAGGCGGCGATGAAGTTCGAGGAATTGCGCGAATACGCCGACGACGGCGCCGCCGTGTACGGATTAGCGGCGAGCTACGACGGCGCGGGAAGAACCGCCGACGCGGCGGAGTTGTTGAGACGCGAGTACGCCGAACACGCGGGGACGTCCTACTATTATAGAATGCGGTTGGCGTTGGCGGATTACACACTCGCTCTCGGCGACTCGGCGACCGCCCGCGAGTATTACGACTCACTCGCCGTCGAACGGCCCTCTCTTCGGTACGAGTGGGTCGCCGCGTTGCGACTGCGATTGACGGAGAACGGCTTCTCTACGGCGCGAGCGTACGCGGTCGGCGGCAACTACGAACGGTATCGGATCGTGCGAGAGCTTTGTCGAGACACGCTTCTCCCCGAGGCGGCGCTCGCCTCGTTGTCGCTCGCCGAGCGGTTGAATCTCGATTACGAAACGGCGATCCGACCGTTCGACGACCTCGCGTTCGGCGACGACTATCTCTCGACGATGGCGGCGACCTCGCTATGCAAGTTGGCGACGAGGAATCTCGACTATGCGCGCGCGCTCCGTTACGCTGAAATAATAGAGCGCTCCGACAACGAATTCACCCGCCGTTGTTCGACGCTCGCGCGCGGCGTCGCCGAAACCGCGCGTTGGATAAGTAGTTCGCGGGATGCCATACTCGCCGAAACGGAGATCCGACTCGTTCTTCCCTACCGCCGCCGGCGCGTCGCCCAAACGTCTCGAAAAATATTCGTACCTTTGTCGTTCGATTTTTTGAAACGACGACGTAGTTACGAATGGCTTCGACCGACGTATCCCGCTTACTTTCCGACTACGACTTCCTACGCGAAATCGGCGACGTCGCCGACGAGACGGGCGTGAAAGCGTTTCTCGTCGGCGGTTTCGTGCGCGATCTCTTCCTCGATCGACCGCGAACGGACGTCGATATAATGACGCTCGGCGACGGACCCGCGTTTGCCGAGGCGTGCGCCGCGCGGTTCGGATTGGAGAAAGTCTCGATCTTCCGACGGTTTGGTACGGCGCACTTTCGGTTACGCAGTATGGATATCGAAATCGTCGGGGCGCGGAAGGAGTCGTATTCGGAGGAAAGTCGCAATCCCGAGGTGGCGCCCGCGAGCTTCGAGGAGGATATCGCGCGTAGGGATTTCACCGTCAACGCTATGGCCGCGGCGATCACGGGCGAGGAGTACGGGGAGTTGATCGACCTGTTCGGCGGTCTCGCGGATTTGGAGCGACGCCTTCTCCGCACGCCGCTCGATCCGAACGTTACGTTCGACGACGATCCGCTTCGGATCCTTCGCGCTTTTCGCTTCGCGGCGCAACTCGCTTTCGACATTCACGAGGACGTTCTCGCCGCCGCCGAGTCGAATCGCGAGCGACTGCGCATCGTCTCGGCGGAGCGGATAACCGAGGAGTTGCTCAAAACGCTCGCCGCTCCGAAGCCGTCGGTCGGGTTAACGCCGATGTTCCGCGCGGGCGTTCTCGAAGTCGTCTTTCCGGAAATTGCGAACTTGGCGGGCGTCGATTCGATTCGAGACCGCCGACACAAGGACGTCTTCTACCACACGATGCAAGTCGTGGACAACGTCGCCGAGGCGTCGGAGAACGTCTGGCTCAGATTCGCCGCGCTCACGCACGACGTCGCCAAGCCCGCGACGAAGAAATTTGTCGAGGGAACGGGGTGGACCTTTCACGCGCACGACGAGATCGGCGCGCGGATGATAAAGGGGATTTTCCGCCGATTGAAGTTGCCTCACGCCAAGCGCGACTACGTCGCCAAGCTCGTCCGGCTCCATCTCCGTCCGATGGCGCTGGCGAAGGAAGAGGTGACCGATTCGGCGATCCGACGACTCATCGTGGAGGCGGACGAGGACCTGGACGATCTGATCCTTCTGGCGCGCGCGGACATCACAAGCAAGAACCGGCGGAAGGTGGACGCGTATCTTCGAAACTACGATCGCGTGATGACGCGCGTCCGCGAGGTGAAGGAGAAGGACGCCCTCCGCGCCTTCCAATCGCCCGTGCGCGGCGAGGAGATCATGCGCGTCTGCGACATCAAGCCGAGCAAGACGGTCGGCGAGATCAAGAGCGCCATCGAGGAGGCGATTCTCGAAGGGGAGATCCCCAACACTTACGACGCCGCCTACAACTACTTCCTGAAGATTAAGGACCGCTTCCTCGACGATCCCGACGAGTAACCGTCTATAATAAAATATAACCGCTCGTGGAAATCGCGCGACCCCTTCCCCTTTTTTTACTTACCATTGCCGTGAACGTTATGTAACTCTTCCGACGCCGAGCGCGTCCAACAAGAGAACCTCATCGACATCGGAGAAATTATGCGAATAATTGCCATCGCGGCGCTCGTTGGATTGCTCGCCTCGCCGCTTTTCGCGCAAGAGACGCTGACGCTCGAGAAGGCGATCTCGATCGCGCTACAGAAGAACACCTCGGCGATCTACGCGGAGAGCGACGTTCGTTCGCGCGAATCGTCGCGGCTCGCCGAATACGGCGACCTGTTGCCGAGCGTCTCGGCGAGCGGCTCGTGGAACTGGACGGAGCAACCCGCGGGAAGCCAATTGAGCGAGAACTCGTATCGCGCGGGCGTCAACGCCAATATGACGATCTTCGACGGATTGGCGAACTACAAAACCCTCTCGGCGAGCGGCAAGGAGCTGGAGGGAAGCCGCCTCGATTTGGAGCGCACGCGGCAGGAGGTCGTCGTCGAGGTGATCGACGCCTACTATAATCTTATGAACCTGCGAGAGCTGAAGCTGGTCCGCGAGGAGAACCTCAAGTGGAATAGTAAGAATCTCGAGCTAATCCAAGCGCGCGCGGATTTGGGCGGCGCCTCCCGAGCCGATCTCTATCAGCAGCAAGTAAAGGTCGGCAACGCCGAGCTGGAGCTGATGCGCGCCGAGAACAACTACGAGACGGCGAAGAGCTCCTTTCTCTACTATCTCGGGTTGGACGTACGCGACGAATACGTTCTCAAGGACGCCGACGCGACGTCGCTCGAAAACGAGGGCGCGGACACGGCGTACGTCAACTCGCTTGATTTGGACGAGCTGACCGAGCGCGCCTATGAGAACCGCTCGGATTACTTAAGCCAACGCCTCTCGGTCGAAGCGTTGGAGGAGCGCGCCGGCGCGGCGTTCGGCGGGCACTTGCCGCGCTTGACGGGGAACGCCTCGATCGGCTACTCCTCGACGGAAATAGGCGAACTCTTCGACGAGAGTACGGCGTCGGCGGGGCTGAACCTCTCGATTCCGATATTCTCGGGGTGGTCGGTTTCCGACGGCGTCGAGCAACGAGAAATCGCTCTGCGAAACGGGCGCGTCGGGTTGCGGGATCTTGAACGGCGAGTCGTTCGGGAGTTGCAACAAACGCTCCTGGATTTGAAACTCGCCGCCAAAAGCGTGGAGGTGAGTCGGAAGAACGTGATCGCCGCCGGAGAGACGCGAAAGCTCGAACAAGAGAAATATTCGCTCGGCTCGACGACGCTCATCAATCTCTTCCTCGCCAACGCCGACTACGTGCAGGCGCAAACGAACTTGATCAACGCTCGATTCGAATATCTCGCGCTCCAAGCCGACCTGGAATTCTATCTCGGCGAGCTTGAGCGATAACGTCATTACAATAAACGGGGTTTTGCAATGTCGAAAAAATCCGCAAAGAAGAAGAAAAAATGGATCGTGTATGGCGCGCTCGGCGCGCTCCTCGTCGTCGTCGTCGGATTGACGATCGCGAGCGGCGGCAAAGAGGATATCGTTTCCGTGCAGACCGAGAAGGTAGCGCGTCGGACGATTACCGAAACGGTGACGACGACGGGAAACATACAACCGGAATTCAACGTCGAGATTCGTCCCGAGGTGACGGGCGAGGTGGTGCAACTAAACGTCGAGGACGGCGACCAAGTGAAAAAGGGGCAACTCCTCCTGAAGATCCGTCCCGACACCTATCTGGCGCAGCGCGAGCGAATTATGGCGAGTTTGGAATCACAGCAAGCGACGCTCGAGATGCGCGAGGCGGATTTGAAAGCCGTACGCGCCGACTTCGAGCGCGTGAAGGAGTTGCACGACCGCGACCTCGTTTCCGACGCGGAGATGGAACAAGCCGAGCGTTCGCTGAAAACCGCGGAGGCGAGCGTCGAATCCGCGAAGGCGAGCATCAAACAGTGGCGCGCGCAGCTTACGGAGAACAGCGAAGAGCTTCTGAAGACCTCGATTATCGCGCCGATGGACGGGACGATCACTCAGCTGAACGTCGAGCTGGGCGAGCGGGTGCTCGGGTCGGGCTTTAGCCAAGGGCAGTTGTTGATGACCGTCGGCGATCTTAATAGTATGGAGGCGATCGTCGAGGTTGACGAGAACGACATCGTCAACGTGTCGGTCGGCGACACGGCGCGCGTGACGGTTGACGCCTTCGGCGACCGCGTCTTTCGCGGTTTGGTGCGCCAACTCGGCAACAGCGCCATCGCCACGGGCGTCGGCACGCAGCAAGAAGTGGTGAACTTCGAGGTGAAAATCGACATCATCGATCTCGATCCCGAGCTTCGTCCGGGGATGTCTTGCGGCGCCACTATCGAGACGGAGACAAAGAAGGACGTCGTTGCCGTGCCGATTCAGAGCGTAACGGCGCGCGAGAAGGAATCCGAAAAAGGCGAGCGCGGCCGCAAGCCCCAAAACGGCGGCGAGGAGAAATCGTCCGACCGCCAAAAACGTTTCGAGGAGGTCGTCTTCTTGGTCGAGAACGGCAAGGCGAAGAAGGTCGCCGTCGAGACGGGTATCAGCGACGATTATTACATTGAGATTACGAACGGCTTGGATACGGGCGCGACGGTCGTCTCGGGTAGCTACGGCGCCATTTCGCGCGAGCTCGAGGACGGCGCGGTGGTGACCGTCGAGGACGAGTTTGGCGAAGGGAAGCGCGGAAAACGCGGCGGCGACGAATAGCGTTACGCGCCTCGGTTCCATCCGTCCCGACGCGAACGGATAACGCGATTCGGGACAAACGAAAAGGACGAGATTTGTTATGAATATCATCGACATCCGCAACATATTTAAGATTTACGAGATCGGCGACGTGAAGGTGCACGCGCTTAACGACGTCTCGCTACGGATCGACAAGAACGAATACGTCGCCATTATGGGACCGAGCGGATCGGGGAAATCCACGCTGATGAACCTGTTGGGATGCCTCGACACCCCCACGAGCGGCGTCTATAACTTCACGGGCGAGAACGTGGGGGAGATGGACGACAACGATTTGGCGGAGATTCGCAATCGTGAAATAGGTTTCATTTTTCAGACGTTCAACCTTCTCGCTCGCTCCGACGCGCTTCACAACGTCGAGTTGCCGCTTATCTACGCGGGCGTCTCGGCGTCGGAGCGGAAGGAGCGCGCCCGTAAGGCGTTGATCGACGTAGGGTTGGAGGATCGCGTCTATCACAAGCCGAACGAGCTTTCGGGCGGTCAGCGCCAACGCGTCGCCGTCGCCCGCGCCCTCGTCACGCGTCCCTCCATCATCCTCGCCGACGAGCCGACGGGCAACCTCGACTCGAAGACGGGTAGGGAGATTATGGCGCTGTTCAACGAAATTCACGGACAAGGCAACACCGTCATCGTCGTTACGCACGAGGAGGATATCGCTCGGCACGCGATGCGCGTTGTGCGGTTGCTCGACGGCAAGATTGAAATCGACGAACCCGTGACCAATCGGATTGTGCCCGAGCCGGTCGCGTAGCTCCCGAGGCGCTTTATGAAGACCATACGAAATATGGCGGCGTTTATGTTCGAGTTGCGCGAAGGATTGATCATCGCGCTGAAAGCCGTCGCCGCCAATAAAATGCGTTCGGCGCTCACCACCGTCGGCATCGTCATCGGCGTCACCGCCGTGGTGCTGATGTCCACCGCCATCAAAGGCATCGACAACGCGTTCGAAGGGGGGATTAGTTCGCTCGGCGCCGACGTGCTCTACATCGCCAAGTGGGAGTGGTTTTCCGACAAACCGTGGTGGGAGATGCGTCGCCGCGACGACATAACGATGGACGAGTACCGCCGCTTCGCTTCGCTCGTTACGTTGCCCGCCGCGACGGCGCCGTACATCATCGCGCGCGAGACGGTGAAATACGAGGACAACAACATCGGGAGCGCCTTGGTGACGGGCACGACCGAGCGATACTTGGCGACGACGAATTTCGAGTTTGCGCAGGGCAGATTTTTCACCGCCGTCGAGAGTAGTTCCTCCCGCTACGTCGCGGTGTTGGGGAGCACGGTGGCGGAGAATCTCTTTCCGCGCGGCGACGCGCTCGGCAAGGAAGTGAAGATCGGGGGGCATCGGTTTCGCGTCGTCGGCGTGTTGGAGGAGCAGGGGAGTTTCCTACTCGGCGATTTCAATCCCGACCAGCGTCTCTTCATTCCCATCGGCGTATCGTTCAAACACTTTTCGAGTCGTCGGCATAGCTCGATCACCATCACCGTGAAGGCGGCGTCGCCCGAGCTGGTGGACGAAACGCGCGAGGAGGCGCTCGGGGCGATGCGGAAAGTGCGCGGCTTGAAATACGACGACGAAAACGATTTTGGAATCAATCAACAAGACGCGCTGATGGAGACTTACAACAGCACCGTCGGCGTTATACAAATAGGCGGTTATTTCATCACGGGCTTGTCGCTCTTCGTCGGCGCCATCGGCATTATGAACATTATGTTCGTCTCGGTGCGCGAGCGGACGCGCGAGATCGGCGTCCGGAAAGCCATCGGAGCGAAGCGGCGGACGATCCTCGCGCAATTCTTGCTCGAGTCGAGCGTCATATGCGTTATGGGCGGATTGATCGGGCTGGGGCTGGCGGTCATCCTCAGTCTCTTCGTCGATCAAGTGCTCCCGACGTCCGTGCAGCTCGACGCGGCGATTCTCGCGATCGTCATCTCGGCGGCGACGGGCGTGGCCGCCGGCGTTGCCCCCGCGTACGCCGCCGCCAAACTCGATCCCGTTGACGCGTTGAGGTACGAATAATGGATATCGGCGAAACATTTCGGATGGCGTTCTCCTCGCTTCGCGCCAATAAGTTGCGAGCGATTTTAACGATTCTCGGCGTCGCCGTCGGCATTTTCTCGATTACGTTGATTATGACGATCATCACGGCGCTCCAGTCGAGCATCGAAAGCGGCGTCTCGGCGCTGAGCAAGAACACGTTCCAGATTCAGAAATACCCCGCGATTAATATGGGCGGACCCGGTTCCCGCGCTAAATATCGGAACCGCCCCGACATCACGCTCGAAGACTACGAACGACTCGACGAGTTGCTTACCTCCGCGAAGTACATTGGCGCCGAGGAATGGCAATTCGGCGAGCAGGTGCAGTACGAAGGGGACGAGACCAACCCCGACGTGTCAGTGGCGGGCATAACCGCCGAAGCGCAGAACACAAACGATTGGATCGTCGAGGAAGGGCGTCCCATCAACGAAGGGGACGTCGATCGCGCCAATCCCGTTTGCGTTCTCGGCGCGGACGTGAAGGACAACCTCTTCCCGCCGCACATCAATCCAATCGGGTTGACGGTTAAGGTTTCGGGCAGACCCCTGCAAGTGATCGGCTACTACGAGAAACAGGGCGATATGTTCGGACAGAGTAGGGACAACTTCGTCGCGATCCCAATTGGCCAATACCATCGGATGTTCGGCGTCCACCGTCGGAGCGTGAACATCACGGTCCAATCCTTCGGAGACGAGGACTATGACGAGGTGATCGACGAGGCGCGTGGTCATATGAGGACGATTCGGAAGGTGGAGCCGTGGGACGAGGACGACTTTGAAATCTTCAGCAACGAGTCGATGCTCGAGGAGATGAACGAGATCACGGGCGGCGTGGAGATCGGCGCGATGGTCGTCGGGTTCATCGCGCTGTTGGCGGCGGGCGTCGGCATCATGAACATTATGCTCGTCTCGGTGACCGAGCGTACGCGGGAGATCGGCGTGCGGAAGGCGATCGGGGCGAAGAAGCGGAACATCCTCACGCAGTTCCTCTCCGAAGCCGTCGCGCTTTGTTTACTCGGAGGCGCTATCGGCATCGCCCTCGGCGTCGGATTGGGGAACTTCGCCGGATCGCTTCTCAACGCGCAAGCGGCGGCGCCGTTTGGGTGGATAGTCGGCGGACTGCTAATTTGCGTCGCCGTCGGCGTCTTCTTCGGCGCGTATCCGGCATATAAAGCGGCGAACCTCGATCCGATTGAGGCGCTGAGATACGAATAACGGACATAAACTCGTTCTCGACGACGCGACGTCGCGAGAACGTCTTGCGATAGTGCGTCAATAGGCGTAAATTAATTCTCGACGCGTTGATCGACGCGCGAGACAACGAAAGGAGCGCGACTATGAACGCGGGAGATCAAGAAAAATTGCCGCCGACTATAGGCGAATACAAGGGCTCGCCCGTCATCTCGTTGCCGATGACGCCGGACGGCAAGATGAAATTCACGTTTGGGCTCACGAAAGCGAAGACGATAATCAAGTACCTCGAGGATATCGAGAACTTCATCGAGGAGCACGACAAACCGAAAGCTTGACGTCGCGACGTCTCGGGGGAACGAGGCGGCTTAGGGCGGAGAGAAACGCGATGAGAACGATTG
>WJMR01000416.1 GCA_014727845.1 Ignavibacteriales bacterium | reverse complement strand
GGCGGCCGAATAGAGAAGCGTCCGCCCCTCGTGCAATCCGATTACCGCTATCCCAAGCCGCTCGTCGTCGGGCGCTCCCTCGCCGACTTCTTTGCCAACAGGCGATCCAAATAATCCTTCACCTAATCTCCCGTATTCGCGTTCGCCTTCCGCTCGGCGATAAGCGCGCGCGTAAAAAGCCACACGCCCGTCGCGATAAACGGCAAGCTTAATATCTGCCCCATGTTCACGATCATTCCGGACTCGAAATCCACTTGATTCGCTTTAACAAACTCGACGAGGAAGCGGAACGTGAAAATGAGCGCGAGCCCCAACCCGATCAAGAAGCCGTCGTGGAACTTCTCGCGCCTCCTTTTATAGAGATAGAAGAGGACGCCGAAGATGGCGAAATAGGCGATCGCTTCGTAGAGCTGCGAGGGGTGTCGGGGGATCATATCGACGCGCTCGAAGATAAACGCCCACGCCGCGTCGGTCGGCGCGCCGACGATTTCCGAGTTCATCAGGTTGCCGATCCGCACGAACCCGATGCCCGCGGTTACCGCGACGACGAGACGATCCACCAGCCAGAGATACGATTCTCGCTTCCGCTTCTTGTGGAAGAGATAGGACGCCGCGACAAGGCCGAACGCCGCGCCGTGACTGGCTAATCCGCCTTTCCAGACTTCGAGTATCTTCACGGGGTCGGCGAGATAGACGCCGGGCTGATAGAAGAGCGTGTGCCCCAAGCGCGCGCCGACGACCGTGCCGACGAGAAGATAGAGCGAGAGGCGCTCGGTTTCGTTCTCGGGAAGCCCCTCGTTTTTGAAGAGATGATTGAGCGTAAAATACCCCGCCACGATGGCGGTCGAGAAGAGGAGCCCGTAGTAGCGGACGGCGAACTCCCCGACGCGGAACAATTCGGGATCGACGTCCCAATGGATGAAGGCGAGCATACTCGTCGAGTCTCTTTAGTCGCGGGAGAATGAACGGTCGAGGCGCCGAGCGCCCTCGCCCGACGCGCGGACGAGCCGTTTTCGGAACAAACTATTATAATACGGAATTCGCGCCGCTCTCGCAAAGAGTAAGCGGTCGGGACGACGCCGCGCGGCGGGAGAGGCGAGGACTCCTTACAAGGCGGGATTCCCCCTCCCCCATAAAAAAACCGAGACGCCTTTCGACGCCTCGGTGCGTTCTCTCAAAGAAAAGGTCGGAGGACTACGCCTCGTCCTCTTCTTCGTTTGGGTTGGGCATTTCGTTGCTATCGCTCCGGTCGCCGTCCCACGCTTCGTCGTCCTCGTCCGGCGCGGCGGCGAGCGTTCTCGGCTCGTGTCGGGGGCGCGTCGGCGCTTCGACGCGCTTGGGTTGCGGCGCCGCGCCGACGGTCCGACTCGCTATATGTCGAGCGCCCTCGACGTCTAACAGTTTGAACTGATCCAACGCCTCTTGCAGCGCGTCGGCTTGTCGAGCGAGCTCTTGCGCGCTCGAAGCGCTCTGTTCGGCGTGGGCGGTGTTCTGTTGCGTCACCTTGTCGATTTGCGACAGCCCGGTGTTAATCTGATTGATGCCCGCCGCTTGCTCGTTCGAGGCGGCGGCGATCTCGATTAGGATGGCGGACGTGCGCTCGCTGCCTTGGAGGATTTCCTTAAGCCGTTCGGCGGCTTGCCCCACCGATTCGGCGCCGTTCTCGGCGCGCGCGATGGCGAGCTCGATCATATCGGCGGTTTCCTTCGCGGCTTTGGCGCTCCGGGCGGCGAGATTGCGCACCTCTTCGGCGACGACCGCGAACCCCTTGCCGTGCGCGCCCGCGCGGGCGGCTTCGACCGCGGCGTTCAGCGCGAGCAGGTTCGTCTGGAAGGCGATCTCGTCGATCGTTTTGATGATCTGCGAAATGTTGCGGGAGGATTCGGTTATCTCGCCCATCGCCTTCGTGAGCGTTTGCATATCCTCGTCCCCCTTCTGAGACGCCTCGGTCGCCTGTTTGGCGATGGAACTCGCCTCGTTGGCGTTCTCGGCGTTCATCTTGGTCTGCGAGCTGAACTCGTTGATGGAGCTGGAGACCTCCTCGAGCGAGGCGGCTTGCTCGGTCGCGCCTTGCGCCATCGTCTCGGACGCGGCGGAGAGTTGCCCGCCTCCGATGGCGATTTGATCCGAGACGGACCCGACCTCGCGCAGCGCGGCGCTTACGCGATCGACCATATCTTGCATGGCCAGCATCAGCTCGTCCTCGTTCGAGCGGACGTCGATCGTAACGCGGAAATCCCCTTCGGCTATTTTATTCGCCGTCTCGGCGACGCCTTTCATCGCGTCCACGGTTTGATCGACCGCCTCGGCGATGGCGGCGAAACTCTCTCGCGCCTCGCGCGTGTCGTCGTCACCCTCGTCCACGTCGATCATAACGTCGAGATCCCCTACGGCGACGCGCTCCAACGCGCGCGTAAGCTTTTCCGCCTCGCGCGCTTGATACGCGCCGACCTTCTCGGTGCGTCGCATAGCGGCTTTAATTTCCGTTTGATCGACGACGATCTCGAACGCGCCGATAACCTCGCCCGCGTCGTCCATCATCGGCACGGCGGAATAGTTGATATCCAGCGCTTTGCCGCCCGGCTTCGCCTCGGTCTCGCGCTCCACGTTGCCGCGCCGGCGCATCGATTGGAAGCAGGCGCAATTCTCGGTGTTGCAGTCTTTCGTATCGAAGTGGTTGAAGCACTTCTCGCCGATCAGCTCCGCGCCGAGTTTGCCGTCGAGCTTGGCGCCGGCTTGGTTCATGAATTGGATATTAAAATCGTTGTCGATGATCATCGCGGGCGTCGGCATCTCGTCGAGCAATCCGACGAGCCGTTCGAGCGTTTGATTGACGCCGGCGACCAGCTCGCGGTAGCCGCCCTTAAACGCCTCGGCGTTGCCGCGCGTGTTGAGCCGCCCTTGCACGGCGGCGAGGGTGAGTCTCCCGATCTCGTGCGTCAGGTTCGTCAGCGAGTCGCTCAGCGAGTTGACGCTATCGGCGACGAGGCGGTGATCGCCTTGATAATCGCCCGTCGCTTTGGCGTCGAGATTCCCTTCGGCGAGGAGGTTCAGCGCGCGGGCGCTTTCTTGGATCGGCAGGATAACCGCGTCGAGCGCGGCGTTGAAGCCCTCGACCATTTCGCGCCACGCGCCGTTGTATTTCTTCGCGTCGCCGCGTTCGGCGAGCCGCCCCTCGCGCGCCGCCTCGGCGAGGCGGAGGATCTCCTTCATCAGTCCGTCGATCGCGTCGATCTGCTCGTTAAACGCGATCGCCAGTCCGTCGCTTCCGGATTTCGGCGTAACGCGCGTCAAATTTCCGTCGGCGAGGTCGCGCGCCGCCGCCGCTTTCTCGCGCTGCGCCTCCACCATATCGCCGATCGCGCGCGTCAAGTCGCCGATCTCGTCCTCCCGATCGCTCTCGGCGTTCACGTCGAGTTTTCCGAGCGCCGCCTCCGAGGCGATCGTCTGCAGGCGGTTGATCGGCTTGAGGAAGTTTTGCGTCGCCACGAACGTGACGATAAGCGCGACGACGAGCGCGATCGCGCCGACAAGCAGCATCGAATCGACCGTACCTCCCGCCTTCTCCAGAACCGCGGCTTTCCCGACGGCGACCGCTTCGGCGTCCTTCTCGATGCCGTCGCGGATAAGCGCCTTCACTTCCCGCCACTTCGGCGTAACGTAGCCGACGATAAGCTCGGTCGCCCGGCGCTTCGAGCCGTCG
>WJMR01000415.1 GCA_014727845.1 Ignavibacteriales bacterium | reverse complement strand
TCTTTATGTTGCTGTTGTTCTTTATGGTGACGACGACGCTTCGAGAGGTCGAAGTGAAGGTGAAATACGAGCTTCCCGAAGCCAAAGCCGTGGAGAAAATCGAGAATAAGCGATTGATCTCCTACCTTTGGATCGGACGGAGCGGCAGGATGCAGATCAACGACAACATCGTGGAGCTCGAAGAAGTTCGCGACATTATGTATCAGAAGCGCGTCCAGATTCCGAACGTGATTATTTCGCTTCGGATCGACACGCAAACGAAAATGGGTCAAGTGACCGACGTCCAACAGGAACTCCGCAAAGCCGATTGCCGACGAGTCAACTATTCGTCGAGAATGGTCGCGGAATAACTCCGAACAGGACGCTTCCGAATTAGGAGAAGGCGGGAACGCGCCGCATCGCGCGATCTCGCCTTTTTCCGTTACCACGAACCGCGTCAACTATCCGAACAACCCCGACACACCATGGCTCTTAAAGATCAGGTTACCGAAAAGCTGAAAGCGGCGATGAAGGAGAAGAACGAGGCGCGTCTCGACGCTCTCCGATCTCTCCGAGCCGAAATCCTCGACTTCGAGAAAAGCGGCGCCAACCGCGATATGACGCCCGACGAGGAAATCAAAATCGTCAACCGTCTCGTCAAAAAACGGCGCGAGGGAATCGAGCAGTACGAAACCGCCGGCAGAACCGAGCAAGCCGAGAGCGAACGTAAGCAGCTCGAAACCCTCCAAGAGTTCCTGCCGAAACAGCTGAGCGAAGAGGAGATCGAGAAGGAGATTCGACGCCTCGCGAGCGACGTCGGCGCCGAAGGGAAGAAGGACTTCGGCAAGCTTATGCCCGCCGCTATGAAGGCGCTGAAGGGCAAAGCGGACGGAGCCGTCGTGAAACGCGTCGTCGAACGAGTCCTCGGCGAGAGTTGAACTACCTCGACCTTTTCATTATCGCCGTTCTCGGCGTCGCCTTCATTCTCGGCTATCGCGACGGCGTGATTAAGAAGGCGATCGGCGCGGCCGGGTTTTTTCTCGCCGTCTATCTCGCCTATATTTTCGCCGACGACGCGGGCGCGCTCTTCCAAGAGTTGACGGGCGTCGAGCCGTATCTCTCGAAGATCATCGCGGCGTTCGTCGTCTTCATCGGCGTGATGTTCGCCTTTTCGGGAATCGCGCAGTTGGCGAAGCCGCGAGACGAGGTTAACGGATTGATCAACAGAATCGCGGGCGGCGCTGTCGGCGTCTTACAGTTCGTCGTCTTTCTCAGCGCGCTGTTCTATATCGGCGCCGTGTTCGGATTTCCCGAGAAAGAAGACCGCGACCAATCCACGCTCTACGACGGCGTCGCCGGCGCCGTGCCGCGAGCCATCCAATTCCTCGGCGAACACCGCGAGGAGGCGAAACAATTTTTGCCGGAATCCTCGGACGAGCCGAGCGAACCTAAGCCCTAACCCGACACTATGGCGATATCCGAAGAGACACTGGAAAGCTTGGAGTTTTTCAAGGCGCTGAACCTTGTCGCGAGGCATTGTATGTCGGAGCCGGGCGCCGAATACGTACGCGCGACGCGTCCGCTTGGAACGATGGAAGCGGCGCGAAGGGAGGGCGGGGCGACCAACGAAGCGCGAGAGATTCTCATCAACGGAGGCGAGCCGCCGATTGAAGGCGTACTCGACGTGCGCGAATCGCTGAGATCCTCTCTCGTCGAGGGCGCCGCGCTCCAACCGAAACAAGCGCTCGAGATACTCGCGACAGCCGCGGCCGCGAGGCGCCTCAAGCGCTTCCTCCGTAGCCAACGCGAGATCGCCCCCGACCTTTCCGAAGAAGCCGAAGCGCTCTTCGACGACAAGCTCTTCGAGAATCGCGTTGACCGCGTCGTTGACGAGAACGGCATGGTGAGGGATGCCGCGAGCAAGAAACTCCGCGAGATACGCGACGACATCGACGCGCGACAACGCGACCTCCGGCGGATGGTCGAGAAAATTATGAAGCGTCTCTCCGACGAGGACTTCGCGCGCGAGGACTATACCACGCTTCGAGAAGGGCGCGTCGTCGTGCCCGTGAAAGCCGAACACAAGAGGCACATCAAGGGCTTCATCCATTCCGAATCCTCGACGGGGCGCACGGTTTACATCGAGCCGGAGGAGACGCTCAACCTCAACAACGAGATCGTCTCGCTCCGGTTCGCCGAGAAGCGCGAGATCGAGCGACTGATGCGCGAACTGACCGCATCCATCGGCGCCGAAAGCGACGCGCTCCTCCGGTCCTACCACGCCTATGTTCGTTTGGACGCCGTCTTTGCGCGGGGTAAATACGCGATCGAGTCGATCGGCGAGGCGTTGGCGCTCGAAGAGGAGGGCGGCATAGCGCTGAAGGACGCGCGCCATCCGCTGCTCCTCGCGAGGTTGGGGCGAGAGAAGACCGAGCCGTTGAGCGTCGAGATGAACGAGGATCGCGTCTTAGTGATCTCGGGTCCGAACGCGGGCGGCAAAACCGTGGCGATGAAGAGCGTCGGGTTGATCTCGGCGATGACCGCGGCGGGGTTGCCCGCGCCCGCCGACCCCGATTCGCGCCTGCCGTTCTTCGAGCAAATTCACATCGTCGTCGGCGACGAGCAGTCGATAGAGAACGACTTGAGCGCCTTCAGTTCGCACCTCGCGCGGATCAAGCGGATACTCGAGCGGGCGGACGAGCGGACGCTGGCGCTCCTCGACGAAATCGGCGCCTCGACCGATCCCGTCGCCGGCGCCGCGATCGCCGCGACCGTCTTAACCGAATTGCGCGACCGCGGCGCGTTCGTCGTCTCCACCACGCACCACCGCGCGCTAAAGACGCTCGCCGCCGAGACCGAGGGCTTCGAGAACGCGTCGATGGAATTCGACCCCGACGAATTGGCGCCGACGTATCGGTTCGCGCAAGGGTTGCCGGGATCGAGCTACGCCTTCGAGATCGCCTCGCGCATCGGGCTTCCCGACCAATTCGTCGAGCGCGCGAGGAGCCGCGTCGCCGAGGATCAAGACCGCGTCGAGTCGTTGCTGGCGGACGTGGAGCGGAAGTCCGCCGCTCTCCGCGATCGACTACGCGACGTCGAGCGGGAGAATACGCGGCTCAAAGGGCTCGCCGATCTTTACGAGAAGAAGGCGAAGAAATTGGACGCGGAAAAGCGCGAAATCCTCAAAGGGGCGAAGCGTGAGGCGCAAGAGTTGGTCGAACGGGCGAACAAGTCGATCGAGCGCGTCGTGAAAGAGATTCGCGAGTCGGGCGCCTCGAAGGCGTCGATAAAGCAAGCCAGGAACGAGATGGCGACGACGATGCGCGTCGCGGAGGAGACGGCGCCGGACGCGCCGATCGAGATCGACGAGGCGTTCGAGCCGCGCGTCGGCGCCTACGCGGCGATCGCGGGATCCGGCGTGGTCGGCGAGATTGTGGAAGTGGACGAGAACAAGCAAACCGCCACCGTGGCGGCGGGCGATTTGAAACTCCGTGCGCCATTCAAAAACCTGACGGGGGCGAAGCGTCGCGAGGCGAAGAAATCCGAGAAGGCGCGAACCGCCGCGACCGCGACCGTCGCACTCGACGCGCCGTCGTATCGGCTCGACTTGCGGGGCAAGCGCGTGGAGGAGACGACGTTCGACGTCGAACGCTTCCTCGACGACGCCCACGCGTCGGGACTCGAGCGCGTCGAGATTCTACACGGCAAGGGAACGGGCGCGTTGCGCCGCGCCGTCCACGACATGCTAAAAGAGCGGCGGGACGTCGCCGACTTTCGCTCCGCGCCCATAGAGCACGGCGGCGACGGGATAACCATCGTGGTGATGAAATGATCCGACGGGCGACGACGACGCTGATTGGGTTGGCGCTCGCGGCGTGTTCCTCCGCGTCGAGGATCGACGCGCCCGAACCGACCGCCGAACTCGACAAGACGGCGAGGGACACCGTGCGCGTTTCGGGATATCCCGCGGCGTACGAGACGCCCCCGCCGCGGAGCCGTCCCTATTACTTCGTCGAGGCGGCGACGTACGAAACGTTGGCGGAAGCCGAAGAGGCGGCGCGCGACTGCCGAGAGCGCTTCCACCGAGATATGGTGATCTACTTTGTGACCGAGCTCGGACGCTACGCCGTGCAGACCGAGCTCTACGAAACCTACGACGCCGCCGAGCGCGAGCGACGACGAATCGCCGAAGCGACGGAGTTCTCCGGCGCGACGGTCTTTATCTACGAGCGTCTCGAAGAATGACGTTTTTTTCTCAACGCATTATTTGATATCTTTTGACAAAAATTTTGAGGGTGGAATGGCTTTCTCACTGAATAAAGCGATGTTGATCGGCAACCTCGGACGAGACGCCGAAACGCGGTTCACTCCGTCGAACGTCGAAGTGACGAACTTCAGTATAGCGACGACGTGGCGAAAAAAAGACCAGAGCGGCAACTGGACCGACGAGACGACGTGGCACAACGTCGCGGCGTTCAATCTTTCGGACTTCTATAAGAACTCGTTGCGTAAGGGCGCGAAGGTGTACGTCGAGGGACGCATCAACACGCGCGAGTACGAGAAGGACGGACAGAAAAAGTACTATACCGAAATCATCGCCAATCAGATTATCCCGCTCGATCCGCGCGAGGCGCGTCAGGGCGGCTCCTACGGCGGCGGCGGCGGGTCCAACTATGGCGGCGGTCAACCGAGCGGCGGCGGTCAATCGAGCGGCGGCGGCGCGCCCGCGTCCAAACCACCGTCGGCGCCCTCCGGCGAAGAGGACGATCTTCCGTTCTAATTCTTTCAACAACGTGGAGCGAAGCGAAATTTTTGGAGTACGACGCGGCGATTGAAATTCCGCTATTACTGGGAACGCTCCTGCTTTCCGCGTTTTTTTCCGGTTCCGAAGTCGCCTTCTTCTCGCTCGATCAACGAGCGGCCGCCGAGGCGCGCGCGCGCGGAGGTCTCGCGAACGAACTCGTCGCCCGATTGCTCGA
>WJMR01000414.1 GCA_014727845.1 Ignavibacteriales bacterium | reverse complement strand
GTCGTACGACTACAAGGATATTGTGCGCGCCGAACAGGTCGCCGCCGCGGACGACGTCGCCTACTGCGCGTGGGTGGACACCGACGACCTCCCCCTCGCCGACGACAACGTGCACTACGTCGAGCCGGGCGTGAGCGAGCTCGGGGAGCGGTGGGCGGAGGCGTGGCTGGATATCGCGGCCCCGAGCGCCGTCCTCAAAACGGGCGCGCCGAGCGGGTGGGCGCTCGAGCAAAACTACCCCAACCCGTTCAACCCCTCGACGATCGTCGAGTTCCGGCTCGCCAAACCCGGGCGCGTTTCGCTCGTCGCCTACGACGTTCTCGGGCGGAAGGTCGCCACGCTGTGGAACGGCGCGGCGCGGTGCGGAAGGACGCGCGTCTCGTTCGACGGGGGCAAGCTTGCGGCGGGGACGTACCTTGTCCGCCTCGTTACGGAGGGCGGAAGCGAAACGATTAAAGCGACGTTAGTAAAATAGTCGATAGACGACCGGCGGATAATTGAAGATTAAACGACGCGCTCGATAATCTCGACGATCCGCTCGGCGGCTTTCCCGTCCCACAGTTCGGGAACGCGCCCCTCCTTCCGTTCCCCTCCGAGTATCGCGAGCGTCCGCTCCTCGACCTTCGCTAAATCCGTTCCGACCAGATAGTTCGTCCCGAGCGTCACGGTTACGGGGCGTTCGGTGTTGTCGCGCACGGTTACGCACGGCACGCCGAGTTTTGTCGTCTCTTCTTGGATGCCGCCGCTGTCGGTTACGACGACCTCGGCGTTTTTCGTGAGCGCGAGGAAATCCACGTAGCCGATCGGATCGAGCGCCAAAAGGTTTTCGGAATCCGGAAAGGCGACGCCGTTTGCGTCCATATTTTTTCGTGTGCGCGGATGCACGGGGAAGACGACCTTCCGTTCGCGGGCGAAGCGTTCGAGCGTTTGCGAGAGGCGCGCGAGGAATTTGGGATCGTCCACGTTCGCGGGACGGTGGAGGGTTACGAGAACGTAGCGCCCCCGCTCAACGCCGAGTCGATCGAGGACGTTCGAGGCGTCGGCCATCGGCAGGTAGTTCGTTAAGCTGTCGATCATCACGTTGCCGACGTGAAAGACCTTCTCTTTGGCGACGCCCTCGCGGTCGAGGTTCTCGAGTCCGCTCGGCTCGGAAACGCACAGATAGTCGGCGATCGCGTCGGTGAGGAGGCGGTTGATCTCCTCGGGCATCGTCCGGTCGCCGCTCCGCAATCCGGCCTCGACGTGCATAACGCGTACGCCGAGCTTGACGGCGACCAAGCTACACGCGATCGTCGAGTTGACGTCGCCGACGACGACGACGAGGTCGGGGCGCTCGCTCTCGATGATCTTCTCGAACTCGATCATCGTCTTCGCCGTTTGCGTCGCGTGCGTCCCGCCGCCGACGCCGAGATAGAAATCCGGCTCGGGAAGTTCGAGATCGACGAAGAAGACCTTCGACATCTTCTCGTCGTAATGTTGCCCCGTGTGGCAAATAAGGTGCGCCGTCTCGGGGGCGAGGCGCTTCATCGCTTTGTGGATCGGGGCGACCTTCATAAAGTTCGGGCGGGCGCCGACGACGGAGACGACTTTTTTCATGCGGACTCTCGGGTTGCGTCGCCGCGCGGGCGACTAAAGAAACGGTTAACAATTGTCGCAAAAAATAATAAATTTAGAGCACGCATGCGTCTTCCTTTCAAGAATTAGCAAAACGATTATGCCCGAACATCCGACGACCGAAGAAAGCGTATCGCTCGACAAGCGCGTCGAGGAGTGGACGACGAACGCGAGACCCTACGTTGACCGCGTATGGCGCGCCAAATGGAAGATCGCGCTGACGACGTTCGCGGCCGCGCTCGTCGCGGCGGCGTTGTTGCTGTTCGTCGTCGAGCCGTATTACGAGACGTCGGTGGCGGTGTTCCCGAACGCGCCGGCGGCGGCGGGCGCTCTCGGCGGCTTAAGCTCTCTCGCCTCGATGGCGGGAGTGGCGATGGGGGGATTCGCCGCGGACGCCGTTTCACTCGACGTGTATATGACGCTCCTCCAAAGCGAGCCCGTCGTCGAGCCCGTTCTGACGAGTAAATACCAAACCGCCAAGTTCAAGGACTCGGTCGATCTTATCGACTACTTCGAGATCGAGCCGGACGAAGACCTCTCGCCGGAACGCCGCGAGCGGAAGCGACTCGTTCTCGCGTTGAAGGAGTTCAACGAGGAGAAAGTTTCGCTCGAGCTCGATCGCCAGTCCAACATTCTCTTCATGACCGTCGAAATGCCCGAGTCGGCGTTGGCGGCGGAAGTGACGAATCGGCTGATCGATAATCTCGACTACTACCTCCGACACAAGCGGAAGTCGCAAGCCAAGGAACGTCGGGAATACATCGCCGAGCGGATATCGCAAGTGAAGGACTCGCTCGCCGAGGCGGAGGAGGCGCTGAAAATCTTCCGCGATCAGAATCGGATCGTGCTCACTTCGCCGACGCTTCAGACGCGGCAGGCGCGACTGATGCGGCAAGTGGAGGTGCAACAGACGATCTACGTCGAGTTGGTGAAGCAGTACGAGTTGGCGAAGATTGACGAGATTAAGGACACGCCGATCGTGCAGGTAAACCAAGAGGCGCGCGAGCCGATTAAGAAAGCGGGACCCCCGCGCATTAAGATAATGCTCGTCCTAATCGCGTTCGTCTCGTTGCTGGGCACGGCGTATTTCGCCGTCCGCGAGGACGCGCGTCGCTATTGGCGAATCGTAAAAGGGAAGTAGGATAAGCCCGTCCCGCGCGGGTTATCCGCGACGGAAGAAGAGCCGAAAATAGAACGCGGGTATGCCGATCACGTAGCGTTTAAAAAGTCGGCGCGGTTCCTTTAGCAGCCGGAAGAGCCACTCGAGTCCCGACGAGCGCATCCACTTCGGAGCGCGGCGCTCCGTTCCCGCCAAAAAGGAGAAGCAGTTCCCGCACGTCATAATCACCTTGACGTCGAGTCGCTCTCGGTTGTCGAGGATCCACCGCTCCTGCAGCGGCATACCGAATCCGACGAC
The DNA here is from genome assembly GCA_014727845.1 of Ignavibacteriales bacterium. GTDB lineage: Bacteria > Bacteroidota > Ignavibacteria > Ignavibacteriales > Ignavibacteriaceae > WJMR01. Next base: position 1,051 of record WJMR01000414.1, on the reverse strand, counting down.
GAGAATGTCGGGGGCGGCTTGGTTGATCGCCGCGACGACGCGGTCGTTCTCCTCGCCTCGTTTCTCGAAATAGCCGTGCCGGACGCCGACGATCTTCAGCTCGGGATATTTTTCGCTAAGACGTTCGCGCGCGGCTTCGGGCACGCCCGGCTTGTTGCCGAGGAGGTAGAGGGAGTGCCCTTTCTCGGCGCACCACTCGGCGAGCGCCCATCCGAAATCCGCCCAGGTGTTGCGTTCGGGAATTCGTTTACCGACGAGACGTCCGGCGAGCTTGACGCCCGCGCTGTCGTTGCGCACCACGTCGGCGGCGTTGAGCGCGTCTTTCAGCCAGGGGATCTTATGGGCGAGGTTGAGCGAGTGGAGATTGCCGGAGAAGACGAGCGCTTGTCGGTCGCCCGCGACGAACGCGGAGATCGCCTCGAGCAGCTCGCGCTTCGTGTGCGTCGATACCTTCACGCCCGCGAGGTACGCGGTTCGCTCGTCGGAAGTTACAGCCACCATGTCGCGTCCAGCGGATTTCTCCATTGCCGAATTTCTTGAGAAACTTGCAAGTTCGGCATTTTCGCGCATTCAATCAACGCCGCGAGCGCGCCCGGCAAGCCGTGGCTGTCGTGGTAAATTTCGCGTAAGGGGCGCTCGGCGAAGGCGCGCGCGATTCCCTCGGCGTTTCGTTCGAGGGCGCCGGTCGCCGTATCGCGCGTCTCGGCGCGTTCGGCGTCGGGGAGTTGGAGGAACGCCCGCGCGATGTGAAAGTTCGCGTCGAAGTCTATGCACATCGGTTCGGCGCGGTAGAGCCCCGTCTCGCGTTGAATGGACGCGGTCGAGCGGATGAGCGCGGCGGGCGCGGGGAAGGGGCGCTCGGCGCGATAGTAAACCCAGTAGAAATGCGCGGCGCCGCCCATGTCTATTATGGTCGGTTTCTTATAAACCCAATTCCAGATCGCGCGTTGCCACAAGCCCGTTTCCGGGTTGACTTCGCGATCGAGCCACTCGAAGAGGCGCTCGAAAAACACCCCGACGACGTCGGCGCCGAGTCGTCGCTCGAAATCCC
>WJMR01000413.1 GCA_014727845.1 Ignavibacteriales bacterium | reverse complement strand
CGTCGAGACGATCGAGCACGACGAGATCCCGATTCCACAAGACGCGCGCGGCGAATACGAAATTCCCGCGGCGTACTTCGACGACGCGAACGCTCGTTCGGCGGAGTTGACGCTGATCTCCCTCAAACCGGGCGAGGTGGCGGACGAATTTGGCGGAGGGGACGCGACCGCGCGCTTCAAGGCGACGGCGACCATCGTCCTCGAATAGCCGCGCATAGCAAGGCGTTTAGCGGCACGAAAAAAAAGGGACGCCATCAAGACGTCCCTTTCTTCGCCGATTTGCCCGGTCGGTTAAAAATCCGCGCCGATCGAGAAGTAGTAGATCGGTTTGGAGAATCCCTCGACGTTGTACGCCCACGCGACGTCCATCCGCAACAGGAAGTAGAGGAAGAACATCCGCGCGCCGAAGCCCGTCCCGATCCGCATATCTTTCGTGATGAAATTGCCGTCGTCGTCTTTGCCGAACGCTTGGAACTTCTCGGTGTCGTCCCACGCGGCGCCCGCGTCGATGAAGACCGTTCCGAGAATGTTTTGGAAGAGCATCGGCAACCCGCCCGTAACGAGGTAACGGATGAACGGGAACCGTAGCTCCATATTCAGTAAGCCGTAGCGCGTGCCGATTTGGTCGGCGTAGTAGTAGCCGCGCAACGGCAGAGCGGCGGAAAGGAAGGCGAAGTCGGAGGCGTCCTCGACGGGGATCGTGCTGGAGGCCCATTTCCGATTTATCCAATTAGAGATGCCGCCGAGGAAGAAGCGTTGCGCGTTGGGTCCGTTCGAGAATCCGCCGCTGAGGCGGAAGGCGAACGAGTAGTCGTACCAGAATCGAGAGTAGTTGCGGTAGTCTCCCGTGATCGAGTAGAATTCGAGATTATCGGGTCCCGAGATCGGATTGCCGAACGCGTCGAACCGATAGCGCGTTCCGTCGATCGGCGCGGTGTAGCCCCAGATGGTGTTGTCGTGCACGTAGCCGAGCGAGGGCACGAGGAAGGTGCGCTTCTCGACGGTGTTGAGCGTGTCGTCCAGATTTTCGGAGCTGACGTTGAGCCAACCGAGACCGAACTCCGCGCGGTCGAACTGATCGAAGGGATACTGAATATTCGCGCTCACGCCGTAGTTGCGGAAGCGGTAGAGATCCGCGTTGAATGGTGAGCGCTGGACGAAGAGGAAGCGCGCCGTGTGGAATCCCGAGATTCCGACGTCCCACCGATTGGGCAGATAGTAATACGAAAGCCCGTAGTCGCTGTTCTTCAGATCGATTTGCAAACTCGTCATACCGATGAGTCGGTGGTCGCCGAGCATATCGCTGAACGAGAGCACGGTGGTGCCGAGCAAACCGTAGTAGGTGCTGTAGCCCGCGTTGGCGTAAACAATATCGGGAGTGAAGTTGATCTTGTATTTATTGACGACGAAGTTGCCGGCGTCGTCGAGGTTGTCCTCCACGGCGATGTCCGCTTGCGCCGAGTCGCTCGTGTCGGGCATATGATATTCTTCCTCGCCGAAGACGTAGGCGCTGAAATCCACCTCGACCGAGTCGCCGTATTTCCCGTCCGCGATCTCCTCGTCGTCGGTCGTCTTCGTATCGACGGTGTCGGGCTTACGCTCGACGAGGTCCTCGAGTTCGGGCGTCGGGTCGCTCACACCGAGACGCGCCGCCATAAAGTCGGTGACGGGCAGCGAGTCGATGGAGGGTGAAGTCTCGAACGGATTGTTCATCATGAAGAGGTGATAAGCGCTCTTATACATTGCGGAGAACGCCATCTTCTTACCGTCCTTCGAGAGCGAGAGTTGCCCCAGCCCGTTCATCGAGTTGGTGACGGGCTTCCACTCGGCGCCCGGCTCGAAGGGTTTCCAATAGATGTTATCGATGCCGTTCCGGTTGGAGACGAAGAGCATCCGTTCGCCGTCGGGTCCGACGACGGGATAACTCTCGTCGCTTTCGGGCGCGTCGGTCAGTCGCGAAATCTCGCCCGTCGTTATGTCGCCGACGTAGAGATCGAATCGGGTGTCGGGGATGCGCCGCGCGTTGACGGTGTCGGTGCGGGGACCCGTGGCGTCGCCGCGATCCGAGGAGAAGACGACATGCTTCCCGTCGGGCGTCCACGTTGGGTGGCGCTCGTAGAAGACGTCGTCGGTAAGTTTGCTCAGTAACCCCGACTCGATGTTGTAGAGGAAGACGTCCCCTTGGTTCTCGATTTGCGCCGAGAGGGCGAGGAGTTTGCCGTCGGGGGAAAAGACGACCTCGTGCACGCCGTCGAATTTCGGTTCGAGCTCGCGGCGGTCGCCCTCCTCGACGTCGAGGAGATAGACCACGTCGTACCCCCCGCTCTTCGCCGCCAAGGCGAGGGTTTCGCCGTCGGGCGCCCAGCTCAATCCGGGCGTGAGGATGTTGAGCTCCTCGAAGTCCGCCGTCCGATTGCCTTTGACGATCCGCTCGACGTTCTCGCCGTCGGCGTCCATCACGTACACGTCGAAGTAGAAATCGCGATTCGAGATGAAGGCGATCTTGTCGCCGTCGGGCGAAAGCGCGGGCTTGGTGTTAAAGAATCCAACCGGTTCGTCGGGATCGGTCAGCGCGTCGGCGAATTCGTCGGGGTCTTCGCGGATCGCCACCTCGGGCCAATACCGTTTCTTTAAGCTCTTCTTCCAGCGCTTGTTCAGCTCCTCCATATCCAACCCGATCGACGCCTTAATACCCGCCGCCACGCCGCCTTTGCCGCGCGTCTTATTGACGATCTCGCCGATCTTCTCTTCGCCGTACGTTTCGGCGATGAAGTTCATCACCGACTGTCCGCCGCGATAGGCGAAGTAGCCGCCGAGGTTCGGAATATCCGGCAGATATTCGTTGACCGTCGCGTCGCGGAGGTACATATCCGTCGCCACGTCCATGCCGTCGAGCGAGAGGTACTCGCACAACCCCTCGGCGAACCAGAGCGGTAGTTGGATGGTGGCGCGGTTCGAGACGACGTTCTGAATCGAGCCGCCGTAGAGCATATCGTTCATCACGGCGTGTACCAGCTCGTGGTGGAGCACGTGACGGAGCGCGTCGTAGTCGCCGGTAAACGGCACGACAACGCGATTCTTGAACAGCTCGGTGAATCCGCCGATCCCCTCGCCTAAGTAGGACATCGTGACGTTGGTGCTCTGGAAATCGTTCTGCGAAGTGTAGAGCACCACCTTCATCCGATTGTTGACGTTGTAGTGGAGTCGTCGCTGGATATGATCGAGCGCCTTTTCCGCCTCCTGCGCCACATAGGGCGCCACGCCTCGTCCCTCTTGGTTGAAGTAGATGTCAAACCGTTCGGTTTGAATGAAGTACCACGTGAAGTCTTTATACTGGACTTTATTGCGCCCGAACGTTTGAGCGTTCGCCTCTTGAACTACGCCGCCCGCGAACGAGAGCGCGATTAAGATAGGTAAAAGACCCAATCTCTTCGTCTTCATCGGCGCTCCGTATTGTTGTGCTTCTTTCTAATATTGTTAATTTCTCGTAATAAGTAAACGGAAAAACTCGTCTCTCGGTTCCGTTATCTCCGGCGCCGTCTTCGTCTTCCGCTCGCGCCGGATCGAGCCCCCTCGCCGTCGCGTCGCTTCTTCGACGCCCCCTTCGAGGACGTTTGGCGCTTCTTCGTCTTCGCTTCGGCGTCTCGTTTCTTCGGCTCCGTCCGCGCTCCCCCGCCCGGTTTCTTCTCTTCGACGGGAATAAAATCCAACTCGGCGCGATCGGGATCCACCCGAACAAGTTTCACGCGGAGCTCGTCGCCGAGACGAATCGAGCGCTTGGTCTTCCTCCCGACGATCGCGTATCGCTTTTCGTCGAAGACGTAGAAATCGTCGTCGAGGTCTCGCATCTTGATCAATCCCTCGGCGAGCGTCTCTTCGAGTTTCACAAACAACCCGAAATTGACCACGCCGGAAATAACGGCGTCGAACTCTTCGCCGACGCGATCGGCGAGAAACTCGATCTGCTTGAGCTTCACCGAGCGGCGCTCGGCGTCCACGGCGTTGCGCTCGGTGAACGAGATGTGCTCGCACGTCTCCTCCAATTGAGACGCGCTCGGCGCCCGTTTGGTTTGATCCGTTTCGTATGAATGGAGGAGTCGGTGGACGACGAGGTCGGCGTAGCGGCGGATGGG
>WJMR01000412.1 GCA_014727845.1 Ignavibacteriales bacterium | reverse complement strand
GTCCCGCAACGAATTGAGGACGATCATATCGAGGTTCTTCCGCTCGAGTTTGGCGCGCGCGTTCTCGAGTTCGTTCTCGGTCTCGAGCGCGAACCCGACGACGACGCGACCCTCTTTCGGAACGTTCGCGAGGATGTCGTCGGTCTTTTCGAGCGCGATCGCCTCGACGCCCGCGTCTTTCTTTAGTTTATTCTCGGCGCGCGTCGCGGGTCGGAAATCCGCCGCCGCCGCCGCCATGACGAGAATATCGGAATTGGCGACGCGTAAGTCAACCTCGCGTTTCATCGCCTCGGCCGAACGGACGTCGATCCGCTCGATTTCTTGATAGGTCTCGAGCGCGACGGGTCCGGTTACGAGCGTCGTGTCGGCGCCTCGGAGCGCGGCGACTTCGGCGATCCGAAAGCCCATCTTGCCGGAGGAGCGATTGCCGATGAAACGGACGGGGTCGATATCTTCGAGGGTCGGTCCCGCCGTAACGAGAACGCGCTTGCCTTCGAGATCGCGCGTTCCGCCCGAGAGAACGAACTCGGCGGCGTCCACGATCTTACGTTCGTTCGGTAGCCGTCCGCGCCCTTCCAAACCGCTGGCGAGATAGCCGCGATCGGCTTCGAGCACATAGGCGCCGCGTCGGCGGAGCGCGTCGAGATTCTCGCGCGTCGCGGGTCGTTCGTACATATCGAGATCGGCGGAGGGGCAGTAGAGAACGGGGGTGCGGGTCGCGAGCAGAAGCGTCGTGAGCGCGTTGTCGGCTATGCCGGCGGCGGCTTTGGCGACGGTGTTGACGGTGGCGGGCGCGACGACGGTTACATCCGCCCACAGCGCCGTTTCGACGTGCCACACGCCCGGCTCGACGTCGCCGCGATCGGGAAACATCTCGACGATCGTTTTCGATTCGCTCAGCGCGGCGAACGTGAGCGGCGAGACGAACTCGGCGGCGGCGGGCGTCATAACCACGCGCGTTTCGGCGCCGCGCCGTTTCAGCTCGCGGACGAGGAGGCACGCCTTATACGCGGCGATTCCTCCCGTAACGCCGACGACGATCTTCGCGCCGCGTATGGGATCCTCCGGGATCACAATTCGAGCGACAGGGTCGGTTTTTCTCTGTACTCGTAATCGATTTGTTTCGCCATCAGCTCTTTGAGCGCGGCGACGTGCGGTTTGTCGAGGGCTTCGAACTCCTCGGAAATCTTCAGCTGCGCGGGATTGTTCAAGTCCTCGCCGTCTTCTTCGGCGGTAACGTCGGGGAGCGTGGCGAGCTGCTGGTTGAATTGCATTCTGCGCTCGTCGGTCTCCACCCGCGCCTTCTTCGCCGAGACGATGACCGCCTCGTACACGTTCTTAGTGGTTTCGTCGAGTTCGCGTAAATCGACGGGTTCGAGTCTCATAGTTCGTTCTCCGTTAGTATCGTTTTAAAAATCTTTTCCATTTCGTCGGCGGCTCGGTCGAGATCGTCGTTGACGACGACGAAATCGAACTTGGCTTGCGCCGACAATTCCTCGTTCGCCGCGGCGAGTCGTCGCTCGATCGCCTCGGGGTCGTCGGAACCCCGTAGGGTAAGGCGCTTGCGCAGCGTTTCCTCCGAGGGCGGAGCGACGAAGACGGAGCGCGCCTCGGGATACGCGGCTTTAATCGACCCGGCGCCTTTCACGTCCACGTCGAAGACGACCGTCTTGCCGGCGTCGCGAAGTCGTTCCACCTCGCGTCGGGCGGTGCCGTAGAACGCGCCATGCACTTCCTCCCACTCGACGAATTCGCCGAGTCGTATCATTTCCTCGAAGCGATTGTGCGAGACGAAGCGGTAATCAACGCCGTCTCGTTCGCCCTCGCGCGGCAAGCGCGTTGTGTGCGAAACCGAGAACGCCGCTTCGGGGAACTTCGGCGCCACTCGCTTGATTAAGGTCGTCTTCCCCGCGCCGCTCGGCGCCGAAACGACGATCATCGCTCCCTTAGTCGTCATTCAACGTTCTGCGCTTGTTCGCGTATCCGCTCGATCTCTTCCTTCACGTCCACCGCGAGCCGCACCGCTTCGGTCGATATCGACTTCGAGGCGATCGTGTTCGCCTCGCGGTGCATCTCCTGGCATAAAAAGTTCAGCCGCCTTCCCGCGTCGCCGCCCGCCTCGAGCGCGTCGCGGAATTGCTCGACGTGGCTTTTCAGCCGAACGCACTCTTCGGAGACGTCGGCTTTATCCGCCAAGAGCGCCAGCTCGGTCTCGAGGCGGTCGTTGTGCTTCAGGGCGTCGGCGGAAAGCTCGGCCATCCGCTCCCGCAATTTTTCGTAGCGCTCCTCGACGGAGCCCTCGTACGCCTTCTCGATTTCGGCGACGCGTTCGAGGATGACGGCGCACCGTTCGAGGAGATCCTTTTCGAGGGCGGCGCCTTCCTTCTCGCGCATCTCGGCGAGTTTCCCGAACGCCTCGCCCACCGCGCTCATTACCGCGCGGATCATTTCTTCGTCCGGTTCGTCGTCGGCGGTCTCGAAGAACTCGCGCGTCGCCAACACATGGTCCAGCGTTATCGGACCCTCGACGCCCGCGCGTTCTTTAAGCTCTCGCAACGCGGCGACCGTCCGGTCGAGCGTTTCCTCGTCGAAGAGGGAGGGGAGGTTCCCGACCGACTCGTCGCGCGCGGTGAGTTGCACGAAGAGCTTGCCGCGCTTGAACCGTTCTTTCGCGAGGTCCCGCACGTCGAACTCGATCCGACGAAGCGCGTCGGGGAGCTTGGGGGAGACTTCGAGATATCTGCCGTTTAAGCTTTTCGCTTCGACCTCGAAGCGGCGTCCGTTATGTGCGGCGACGGCTTTGCCGTAACCGGTCATGCTTGCGATCATAATAAGTCAATCTCGTAAAATACGGAAAAAGAGGCGCGCAATCAAAACGCCTCGCCGACGCCGAAGTGGAACTCGAAGACGTCGAAGAAGGGTTTGCGAAGGACGCTCCGCGGATCGTCGGGGTCGTGAAGTTTGAAGCCGAAATCCACGCGGAAGGAAATGAAGTCCGAAAAGAATCTGCCGCCGACGCCCGCGTCGAGCGCGGTTTCCTCGAGGGCGAACGCGCCGGGATCGAGGTAGGCGTTGCCCGCGTCCACGAAGAAGACGTAGCCGAAGGATTCGTCGAGCCGACGCCGATACTCGAGCGCGCTCTCGACTAAGAACGCGCCGCCGCTCTTTCCCTCGACGAGGAAACGGTCGTCCGCCGCGCCCACGTCCGGACCGAGCTGCCGCGCGCGCCATCCGCGCAACGAGTTGCTGCCGCCCGCGAAGAAGCGATAGGGGAGCGCCACCTGTCCGAACGCGCCGCTGATTAAATCCAAATAGCCGACGCGCAGCTTCGTCGCCAGCACCGTCTCCTCGTGCAAGTCGAGCGGTAGGTAGGTCGCGCCCGTCACTTGCGCCTTATAGAAGATCGGGTAGTCGAATTTCTTGCCCGCAATTTGGTAGCCGAGATAGGGCGCGAAGTTCCCCTCCTCCAAAATCAATCCGAGCGTGTAACCGCCCGTCGGGAAGACGAGGTCGTTCGCTTTGGCGGATTTCACGTCGAAGCCCAAACCGCCGAGGAAGCTGTAGGAGCGCTCGTTGGCGACGCGATCGTACGAGACGATGTAGTCCACCTTATAGTACATGTTGAGAAAGTTGAAGAAGGTGAACGCGGGCAGCTCGAAGTCGAGCGTCAATTTTCCGCCGAGCAAGCTCTCGTCGATCCGCAACTCGCTCTGTCCCTTCTTGACCTGCTGATAAAGGTCGAAGCGTCCGAAGATCGGCTCGCCGAAAAGGTAGGGCTGCTCGAGGCGCGCCTCCCATCCGACGTATCCTTGGATTGTGCTATCTTCGAGTTCGACGAGCGCGGGGAGGGCGCCGTAGTCGGTGTTGAAGACGTCCTGCAAACCGAAGGAGGCGCGGAGATCGAGCTTGCGCGCCTCGCCGAGGAAATTCATGCGGGAGTAGTTGAGCGCGAGTCCGACGTTGAAGGCGTTCCACTGGTTGTTGAGGAGGAGCTCGGGACCCATCTCGTTGAGCTCGTCGATCCGTCCGTTGACTTCGAGGGCGAGTTCTTTTTCGGCGACGACGCGGGGGGTGAGGGTGACGGACGAGAAGAGCCCGGTCCGATAGAGCCGCACCTGCGCTTGTCGGATGTTCTCGATGTTGTAGTAGTCCTTCGTCGTGTCCACGCCCGCGAGGCGTTCGAGAAGGTCGTCGCGGACGCCATAGGCGCCGGGACCCGAGGTGTTGACGTTCACCCGCGTAAGTCGGTAGCGGTCGCCGAGTCGGAACGTCGCGCGAACGTTGGCGGTCTTCTCGGTCGAGTCGCGAACGACGAGGAGGGAATCGACGCCGGAGCGCCAGTAGCCGTTGCGCTTAAAAAGATAGACCAGCTCGTCGGCGATCTCCCGCACGCGCGCTTGCGAGTAGCGGGCGGACGTATCCACTTGAGCGATCTCCTCGATTTGGTCTTGACGCTTGTAGCCCTCGACGCCTCGCGTCTCGAACTCGCCGAACGTGAACGCGGGACCTTCGGCGACGTGGTAGCGCATAATCACGCCGTCCTCCTCCTCGACGAGTTCGAACTCGACTTCCGTGAAGAAGAAGCCGCGCTCTTGGTAGAACCCGCGGATCGCCTCGATATCGACGGGCACTTTCGAGCGGTCGAAGTACGTCGTCGGGGCGCCGAGCGGGGTCCACGAGTCGAGGAATCGCCAGAGCCACATCGGTCGCTCCTCGGAGGCGATGAGCGAGGCGAGGTCGGCGGCGGAGTACGCCTCCTGCCCGACGAATTCTATCTCCTTAATTTCGAGGCGCGATTCGTCCTGCGCGCGTCCCGTAGAGAGGAACGCGAGCAAGAGGATCGCGAGAAGCGAAACGCGTCGCGTGTGAGTTCGGATCATCGGTTATAGCGGAAATTCGTAATCCTCTTCGACGAGAACGAGCTCGGGGAAGCGCGCGCGCGACCGTTCGAGGAAGGCGGCGACGATCGTCTCGTCGGCGTTGTCGGAAATGTGGAGCGAGGGCGCCGCGTCCGGGCGGACAAAGAGGTGGGCGCGATAGACGCGGTCCTCGGCGAAGTCCACAAAATAGGCGAAGATTTCCCCGACGCTCGACCCGATGAAATAATCGCCCGAATCGTAGTAAAGCAGTTCGTTCGGTTTGCCCTCGAGCCGTACCGTTTCTATCGCGGCGTCGGCGAGGGATCCGTCGAGCGTCGGCGTCTCGGCGAGGGTCTCGCCCGTCTCGGCGTCCACCGCGAGGAACTTGACGCCCCACAAATCCGGCTCCTCGATTTCCAAGCAGGCGACGTAGTCGGGCGTCTCGTCGCGGTCGAGATCCCCGACGACGACGCGCTTGAATTTATCGCCGTAGCGTTCTTGGAGACGGGCGGCGACGTCCGTCTCGACGGGCGTCTCGTCGCGATTATCTACGGCGTTTGGCCGGTTCTCGACGTCGCTCGCGTCGCGTTCGGCGCAGGCGTATAAAAAAAGAAGCGACGCCGCGGGCGCCGCCATTGCGAATAGAAAACGTTTCATACGATTAGCGGACGAGCCGAGTCCGCCGGTCGGGAGGCGCTACACCTCCATCACTTCGGCTTCTTTCTTTTTGATTAGCTCGTCGATTTTTTCGGTGTGCTTATCGGTTAATTTCTGTACCTCTTCCTCGGCTTCCTTCTGACTGTCCTCCGAGAGCGAGTCTTCTTTCTGTTTCTTCTTAATGTGGTCGTTGGCGTCGCGTCGGACGTTCCTGACCGCCACCTTCGCGTCCTCGCCGTATTTCTTCACGATCTTGACGAGTTCCTTGCGACGTTCCTCGGTGAGCGGGGGGATGGGGATGCGGAGGTTCGTGCCGTCGTTAACGGGGTTGAGCCCGATGTCCGCGCTTCGGATCGCCTTCTCGGCTTCCGCCAGCGCGTTCTTATCCCACGGCGTAAAGTTGAGCGTGTGCGGATCGAGCACGTTCAGGTTGCCGACTTGGTTGATCGGCGTGGGGGTTCCGTAGTAGTCCACCTTAATACCCTCGAGCAGCGCGGTCGTCGCCTTGCCCGTGCGGATGTTGTGGAGTTCGTCATGCATCGCCTCGACGGATTTATCCATCCGCTGGCTCGCGTCTTTCACGATATCTTTAAACCCGGGATCGATCATAACTATGCCTCGTTGCTTTTTACCATAATCGCGGAATATACGAAAAAGCGGTTAATCTTTCACCACCGTTCCCACGTCTTCGCCCCGAACGACCGAAAGGAGGTTGCCCGGCTCGTTCATATTAAAGACGATGATCGGCAGATCGTTCTCGCGGCAAAGGGAGATCGCGGTCATATCCATCACGCGGAGGTTTTTGCTGAGCACGTCGATGTAGGGAATCTCGGTGAAGCGCACGGCGTCGGGGTTTTTCTCGGGGTCGCTGTCGTACACGCCGTCCACGCGCGTGCCCTTGAGGATGGCGTCGGCTTGGATTTCGACGGCGCGCAACGAGGCGGCGGTGTCGGTGCTGAAATACGGATGCCCCGTGCCCGCGCCGAAGATGACGACGCGACCTTTCTCGAGGTGTCGCAAAGCGCGTCGGCGGATGAACGGCTCGGCGATCTCGTCCATATCCAGCGCGCTCATTAATCGCGTTTGCACGCCCTTGGATTCAATCGCGTTCTGTAGCGCCAGCGAGTTGATCATCGTCGCCAGCATGCCCATGTAATCGCCCGTCACGCGCTCGACGCCCTGATCCTCCGCGCCCAATCCGCGAAAAATGTTGCCCCCGCCGATGACGATTCCCATCTCGAGACCCGTCTCCAACGCTTGCTTCACCTCCTCGGCGAAGAAGCTAATGACCTTTTGGTCTATGCCGAAGCCCTTCTCGCCCATAAGGGATTCGCCCGAGAGCTTCAGCAGCACGCGTCTGTATTGTAAGTTTGCCATGCGGTAAAGATATAAAAAAAGGTCGTAACGTTTCCGATACGACCTCGATAAAAAGGGGAGGAACTACTCCTCGTTCTCGCCGAGTTGGAAGCGGAGGAAATCCGTAATCGTCGCCTCGGCGCCGTGCTCTTTGTTGAAGCCCTCGAGGAACTCTCGGACGGAGACGGCGTTATCCTTAATATACGCCTGCTCCAAAAGGCAATTCTCCTCGTAGAACTTATTGAGCCGGCCTTGGGCGATCTTATCGACGATCTTCTCCGGCTTGCCTTCCTTAACCGCCATTTCGCGATAGACTTCCATCTCCTTCTCGACGACGTCTTTCGGTACGCCGCCGCGATCCACGGCGAGGGGGCTCATCGCGGCGATCTGCATCGCGACGTCCTTGCCGGCGGATTGGTAGGCGTCCTTCTTATCGGCGGGCGCTCCGTCGATCATAACGAGCACGCCGAGCTTGGAGCCGAGGTGGATGTAATCGACGACGACGCCGTTCGGAACCTCGACGCTCGCCACGCGGTTGATCTCCGTCTTCTCGCCGACCTTGCCCGTCACCTCTTCGAGGCGATCCTTCAGCTTCGGGTTCTTGGCGAAGAGCTCGTCAACGTCCTTCGCTTTCGCGGCGACGACTTCGTTGAGAACCTCGTCGGCGAACGCGACGAAATCGTCGGACTTGGCGACGAAGTCGGTCTCGCAATTAATCTCGACCATCGCGCCGAACGTCCCGTCCTCGGAAACGCTCGTCGCCACGACGCCCTCGTTGGCGGCGCGGTCGGCTCGTTTCGCGGCGACGGCGGCGCCTTTCTTCCGCAGAAGGTCGATCGCCTTATCCATATCGCCGTCGGCTTCCACCAACGCTTTTTTACAATCCATCATACCCGCGCCCGTTTTCTTGCGCAGGGCGTTTACTTCTTTCGCGGTTACCGCCATAACGTCTCTTCCTTATCGCTTGCTTATTCGCTCTTCTCTTCGTCGGATTTCTTTTCCGCCTCGGTTTTCGGCGCCTCGGTTTTCGGCGCCTCGGCTTTCGGCGCCTCGGCTTTCGGCGCGTCGGCTTGTGCGGATTCCTCCGCTTTCGGGGCTTCCGCTTTCGGGGCTTCCGCCTTCGGAGCTTCCGCCTTCGGAGCTTCCGCCTTCGGGGCTTCCGCCTTTACGGATTCCTTGGCTTTCGGCGCGTCGGCTTCGGCTTTCACGGATTCCTTCGGCTTCGCGTCGCCGCGTCGCCGCGCGGGCTTCGAGGTTTTTTTCTTGTCCTCGTTCTCGCGCTCCTTAATTTTTTTCTGCCGTTCGGATTCGGCGGCGCGTTCGGCTTTCAGCTCTTTGGCTTTGGCGGCGCCTTCGAGCGCGGCGTCGGCGATCGTCTTGACGACCAGCTCGATCGTCTTGACGGCGTCGTCGTTGCCCGGCACGATAAAGTCGATGTTGTCGGGGTCGCAATTGGTGTCCACCAACGCGAAGACGGGGATGCCGAGTCGGACGGCTTCCTTGACGGCGATCTGCTCTCGCTTCACGTCCACGACGAACAGCGCGTTCGGCAGTCGGTTCATATGCTCGATGCCTTCGAGGACGCGTTTCAGTTTATCGCGCTCGCGCGTGCGGAACAGCGCCTCTTTCTTGGTGAGCTTATCGAGCGTGCCGTCGGTCTCCCACTTCTCGATCTGTTGGAGTCGTTTCACCGACTTGCGGATCGTCGAGAAGTTGGTGAGCATACCGCCGAGCCACCGTTCGGTGACCCAGTGCATAGAAGAGCGACGCGCCTCGGCTTCGACGATGCCCTTGGCTTGGCGCTTCGTTCCCACAAAGAGAACTCTGCCGCCGCGCGAAGTAACGCGCGTCATCTCTTGCGCGGCTTCGTCGAGCAGGCGTTGCGTTTTTTTCAAATCGATGAGATGGATGCCGTTGCGCTCCATAAAAATATAGGGGCGCATCTTGGGGTTCCATCTGCGGGTGAGGTGACCGAAGTGGGCTCCCGCCTCGATCAACTTGGTGAGTTCGATCATAGTTCCTTCCTGTTACGCTTCTACTTTCATCGTTTCTACCTAAAATCCCGGTGTGAACCGGGACACAGGCGGTAGATCCGAAAGTATGTATGATAGAAGTTGCGTTTAGTTGTTTACCGTTTCGAAAACTGGAAGCGTTTCCGGGCTTTCGGGCGACCGTATTTCTTCCGCTCGACCATACGCGGGTCGCGCGAGAGTAAGTCGTCGGATTTCAGTTTCGCGCGGTTCTCGCCGTCGATGCCGACCAGCGCGCGCGCGATGGCGAGCTTCAACGCGTCGGCTTGACCCGTGAATCCGCCGCCGCGGATGTTCGCTTTCACGTCGTATTTGCCGACCGTTTCGGTCGCGACGAACGGCATACGAACCGCGTCGTGCGCGCTCGCCTGCGGGAAGTAATCTTCCAGACCTCTGCCGTTAATATTGAACTTACCTTCGCCCGGTCGGAGCGCCACGCGCGCCACCGAGGTCTTTCTTCTTCCAACGTAAATGGTGTCCGCCATATTCGCTTATCCTTGGATTTCCAACGGCTCCGGCTTCTGCGCGGCGTGCGGGTGTTCCGGAGAGGCGTAAACTTTAAGTTTCTTAATTAGCTTGCGACCGAGGCGGTTCTTCGGGAGCATGCCCCAAACCGCGTGACGCACCACAAACTCGGGCTTCTTCTCGAAGACCTCTTTGATCGTCGTCGTGCGTTGCCCGCCCGGATAGCCCGAGTGGCGCAGATAATACTTCAACTCGGCGCGTTTGCCCGTCAGCGCCACTTTGTCGGCGTTGACGACGACGACAAAGTCGCCCGTGTCCGCGTTCGGCGTAAACGTCGCCTTCCGCTTGCCGCGGATCGTCATTGCGATCTCCGACGCCAAACGACCGAGCGTTTTGCCCTCGGCGTCAACGACGCGCCACTTACGATCCGCGCCCTCGCGGGTAACGAATCTCGTCAGCTTTTGTTCTTTCACGTATCCTCCGCGAAAAAGCGTTATTTTCTAACAAAGACTCCCAAGATAACGCTATTCGGAAATAATGTCAACAAAAATCGGGGAAGATTCCGACGCCGTTACAATCCGATTTGCGAGAGCATACCGCCGAATTTGAACGACTCGATCATCCCGAAAAAGACGGGCTCGTATTGGCGGAATTGCTCGCGACCCTCGACGATCAGCTTGAACGAATAGTCTTCGTCGGTTTCCGTGCGAACGTACACCGTGAACGAGACCTGCCCTTGCAGCTCCTTCGGGTCGTTGTAGTGCGCCGAGAAGCCGTCGTAGTTCCGCGAGTGGTCGTAGCGGTAGGGGTTGAAGAGATATTTCTCTTTGACCTCGACGTGCACGTAGGGCTTCGGATCGCTTTGGCTGCCCATCCCCACGAACGTAACGCCGTCGAGTTTGCCTTTTACGTTGTTGTCGAGGTAGGTCCATCCGGGCGGATATTTCACGCGCACGTCGAGCGTCGATTCCGAGTAGAGGTTCGTGAGCTTGTTCGAGTCGGCGCGGTTGAAGTTGGCGCTAAACGCGGGCGCCGAGGTCTCCTCTTGCGGCGTCGGGTCGGGCGTCGGGTCGGGAGATTCTTCCGGCTCGTTCTCGGGCGTTTCCTCCGGCGGACTCGTCTCGTCCGGGTCGGTCGGCGTCTCCTCGGGCGTTTCCTCCGGCGTCTCCTCGGGCGGCGGTTTCGGGCGCTCGGATTCGGGATGCACTTTCGAGATGCGAACGATGTCCACGTAGGGATACGACTTCGGCGGGTCGAGCTTCGTCCGAACCAGCAACGCCGAGACGACGAGAATCACGAGGTGAATCGCGACGGAGTACAACAAACTCCGAGCGGGGTTGCCCTCGGTTCGGCTTTCGTGTTCGCGGTGTTCGTCGTCCATGGCTCGTCGGTCGCGTCGTTTTTTTGGAATCCGCAATATAAGAATTTCCGAGCGCGTTATAAATTCTCGGCGCGAATTCTTAATTTGCTATGTTATGCGCCGAAGATTCCGCGCGTGGAAGAAAACGGGCGCCTCGCGGGGTCGCCTATATATAATAGATAGCTTTTAGAAAATCCGACGTCATAAAAGGAACGACCGATGCCCACGAAACAAGATTTCCTCCACACCGTCGTCGAGCATCTCGACATGAAAACGCTCGACGTCGTTCCGCTCGTCGAGGCGATGGAGAAGACCGCCTTTTCCGCCCGCGACCTCGCGCGCGCGGCGAAGATCTACGACCGGATGCTCCGCGACGAGGAGTGCGCGGTGATTCTCACCCTCGCCGGCAGCTTGGCGAGCGCGGGATTGAAGCGCGTCGTCCACGATATGGTCGCCAACAATATGGTTGACGCGATCGTCTCGACGGGCGCCGTCGTCGTCGATCAAGACTTCTTCGAGGCGCTCGGCTTCAAGCACTACCAAGGATCCCCCGACGCCGACGACAATCTCCTCCGCGAGCTCGCCATCGATCGGATCTACGACACCTACATCGACGAGGACGAGCTGCGCGTCTGCGACGAAACGTGCGGGAACATCTTCGACGCCCTCGAACCCCGACCCCACTCGAGCCGCGAGCTGATCCGCGAGATGGGGCGGTGGCTGGAGGAGAACGGAGGTCCCAAAGTCGAGGACTCGTTCGTGTACGCCGCCTATAAGCGCGACGTCCCGATCTTCGTGCCCGCCTTCTCGGATTGCTCGGCCGGCTTCGGTTTCGTGACGCACCAAACGAAGAACCCCGACCGGCACGTCTCGATCGATTCGGCGAAGGACTTCCTCGAACTGACGCGCATAAAAATGGCGCACAAGGAAACGGGCATCTATATGATCGGCGGGGGCGTTCCGAAAAACTTTACGCAGGATATCGTCGTCGCCGCCGACCTCCTCGAAGGGGACGCGGCGATGCACAAATACGCGATTCAGATCACCGTCGCCGACGAACGGGACGGGGCGCTCTCCGGCTCGACGTTGAAGGAGGCGAGCTCGTGGGGCAAGGTCGATCAATCCTACGAACAGATGGTGTACGCCGAAGCGACGCTCGCGATGCCGCTCGTCTCGGGCTACGCCTACGGGAAGGGCGCGTGGAAGGGGCGCGCCGCTAAAAGACTTTCACGGATGTTCGAGTCCGCGAAGGCGGAAGGTTAGGATGAAAGTAAGCGCGTGGGGAAATTATCCCGTCGTCGAGGCGGAGGTTCGCGAGTTCGCGGGCGTCGAGGAGGCGCGTCGGAAAATAGGGGCGGCGCGACGGATGATTCCGCAAGGACTGGCGCGTAGCTACGGCGACAGCGCGATCGGCGAGGCGATACTCTCGACCCTAAAGAACAACCGCGTCTTGGCGTTCGACGAGCGCCGCGGCGTCGTCCGCGTCGAGTCGGGCGTCTCCCTCGCCGAGTTGGTCGAGATCTTCGCGCCGCGCGGGTGGTTCCTCCCGACGACCCCCGGCACTAAATTCGTCACCGTCGGCGGCGCCATTGCGTCGGACGTCCACGGCAAGAATCACCACGTCGCCGGAAATTTCTCGCGCCACGTTGTGGAGATGGACGTCGCCCTCGCCGACGGCGCCGTCGTTACCTGCTCGCCCGAGCGGGAGCCGAATCTCTTCCACGCCACCGCGGGCGGGATGGGGCTGACGGGCGTCGTCCTCGAAGCGACGATCCAACTGCAACCGATCGAGACGGTCTTCATAGCGCAGGAGACGGTGAAGGCGGCGAACCTCGACGAGATTATGACGATCTTCGAGGAGTCGGCGTCGTATTCCAACTCCGTCGCGTGGATCGACTGCCTCGCCAAGGGCGCGAGCCAAGGCAGGAGCTTGATGATGCGCGGCGAACACGCCAAACGCGACGAGCTGCCCGAGCGGCGCGACCCCCTGTGGCTCAAGGAAAAGGGGACGATCGCCGTTCCGTTTAACTTCCCCGGCTTCGCGCTGAACTCCCTCTCCATCAAGCTCTTCAACGAGCTCTACTATCGGAAAGCCCCGTCGGGCTTGGATACATCCATCGTCGATCTCGAGACGTTTTACTATCCGCTCGACGCCGTGCACCGGTGGAATCGGATCTACGGCAAGCGCGGCTTTACGCAGTATCAGTTCGTCCTACCGAAATCCGAAAGCCGCGAGGGATTGAAAAAGATTCTCGGGCGCATCGCCGAGAGCGGGCAAGGGTCGTTCCTCGCCGTCCTGAAACTCTGCGGGAAAGAGACCGGGTTGATCAGCTTTCCGATGGAGGGCTATTCGCTCGCGCTGGATTTCCCGATCACCCGCAATCTCTTTCCGCTCCTCGACGAGCTTGACGAGATGGTGCACGAGCGGGGCGGCAGGATCTACCTCACGAAGGACGTGCGGCTTTCCGCCGAGTCGTTCGATCGCGGCTATCCGAACGCGGACCTCTTCCGCGAGCTGAAGCGGCGCTACGATCCCGACGGCGTTTTTCAATCACGGCAATCCAAAAGGTTACGCATATGAAAACGGTCTTGCTCTTGGGCGCCGGCTCGGATATCGCGCGGGCGACGGCGCACGAATACGCCAAGCGCGGCGACCGCGTCGTCTTGGCGAGTCGCTCGATCGAGGACCTCGAAAAAACGGCGAGCGACATCGAGCATCGGCGCGGGGCGGAGGCGACCGCCGTCCGATTCGACGCGCTCGACTACGAGAGTCATCAAGCGTTCTACGACGCGCTCGACCCCAAGCCCGACGTCGTCGTCGTCGCGTTCGGCTACCTCGGCGAGCAGAGGAAGGGGCAAGCGGAGTTCGACGAAGCGCGGCGGATTATCGAGACGAACTACACGGGCGCCGTTTCGATTTGCGAGATCGTCGCCGCCGATTTCGAGAAGCGCGGCGAAGGAACGATCGTCGGGATCGCCTCGGTGGCGGGCGACCGCGGCAGGCAAAGCAATTATCTCTACGGTAGCTCGAAAGCCGCGTTCGACGCGTATCTCTCGGGATTGCGCAACCGACTCTTCAAAGCGGGCGCGCACGTCGCCACCGTTAAGCCGGGGTTCGTTCGGACGAAGATGACCGAGGGGATGCCCCTGCCCGGACCCGTCACCGCCGAGCCGGAGCGCGTCGCGCGCGCCGTTCTCAAGGCGGAGGGGCGGCGGAAAAACGTGGTGTACGTTAAAGGCGTCTGGCGCCAAATTATGGGAATCGTCAAGGCGATCCCCGAGCCCGTCTTCAAGCGCCTCGGGATGTGATTTCCCTCGCACGGATTCTTTCGCTATCTTTTTAAACATGGCGATTCGATACCTCGATCTCTTCTGCGGCGTCGGCGGCTTTCGCCTCGGCGCCGAGCGCGCGCTCGCCGAGCGGAACCTCGACGGCGCGTGCGTCTTCTCGAGCGACGTGGACGAGGCGTGCCGCGATTCCTACGAAGCGAATTTTGGCGAACGACCGGCGGGCGACATCGCCGCCGTCGCCTCCGACGACATCCCCGAACACGACGTCCTCTTCGCCGGCTTCCCGTGCCAACCGTTCAGCATCATCGGCAAGGGGCGCGGGTTCGAGGACGCGCGAGGCACGCTCTTCTTCGAGATCGCGCGGATCCTCGAGGCGCGACGACCCGCGGCGCTCTTGCTCGAAAACGTGAAGCGGCTCGTCGGGCACGACGGCGGGCGCACGCTCGGGCGGATTCTCGAAACGCTCCGCGAGCTCGGCTACCGCGTCGATCACCGCGTCCTCAACGCGCTCGACTACGGCTTGCCGCAGAAGCGCGAGCGCGTCTTCATCGTCGGATTCCTCGACGACGTTCCGTTCGATTGGCCCCCCGCCCGCGCCGAACGCGCCCCGCTCGCCGACCTGCTTGAGAAGCGCGTCGATAAACGGTATTACGCCTCCGAGGCGATCCGCGCGAAACGCAAAGCGGCGCATAAGCCCGCCGAGACGCCCTCGATCTGGCACGAGAATAAATCCGGGAACGTCAGCTCCTATCCCTACTCGTGCGCGCTCCGGGCGGGCGCCTCCTACAATTACCTGCTCGTAAACGGCGAGCGCCGACTCACGCCGCGCGAGATGTTCCGACTGCAGGGCTTCCCCGATTCCTACAACATCGTCGCGCCGGATTGGCGAGCGCGCGCCCAAGCGGGCAACGCCGTGCCCGCCCCCGTCGTCGCCGCCGTCTTTGGGCGGATGCTCGACGCGCTCGAAGAACGCGCGCCGACGACCGAAGCCGCGCTCGAAGAACGCGCGCCGACGACCGAAGCCGCGCTCGACGCCGAACCGAGCGCGAACGAAGCGTAGGGGCGCCGATGGCGGACACCTTCTCAAAGGGCGAGCGATCCCGCGTGATGCGCGCCGTGAAATCGAGCGGCAATAAATCCACCGAACTGCGTATCATCCGCCTGTTCAAACAACACGGCTTGAAGGGCTGGCGGCGGAACTATCCGATCTTCGGCAAACCCGATTTCGTCTTCCCCAAAACGCGCGTCGCGCTTTTCTGCGACGGCTGCTTTTGGCACGGACACGACTGCCGCAACACGAAGCCGAAGCAGAACGCCGAGTTCTGGGAGAAGAAAATCGCGCGGAACATCCGACGCGACCGTGAGACGACGCGCGAGCTGACCAAGCGCGGGTGGACGGTCGTGCGGATCTGGGAGTGCGAGCTGCAACGGGATTTCCTACCGCCGAAGGTCGTCTCGCAAATCAAGGGAACGCTTCGGTAGCGGGCGGGCGGAATTTTCCGTAAAAAATCCGTACGTTTTAAGTTTTGACGATTTTACTTACTCACACGACGCGCGGTAAACCGTATCCGCGCCGATTCTATATGAAGATAGTCATCGCCGGCATGGGGGG
>WJMR01000047.1 GCA_014727845.1 Ignavibacteriales bacterium | reverse complement strand
CTCGGCCGCCGCGCCGTCTTGGCGAAACAAGTCGAGATAGTCGAACGACGGCGCTCCCTCCCGGGATTTCCGAATAGCTTTTGAAACGCGCGCGACCGCGCCGACGGCGTACTCCCACCGTAGCAACGCCTCGAAGCGCTCTTTGTTGAAATACTCGACGCCCTCCGCCTCGTGCAATCCGACGAACAGTCGGACGTCGGGTCGTTCGAGCGTTTTGAGGAGGGCGGGTCGTCGCGTCAACGTTTTCGCTCCGTTCGGCTCTTCGATCTCGGCGCGCATTCGGAGCGCTCCCTCGCCTCGTTCGAGAATTCGGAGCAACTCGAACTCCAACCGCGCCGAGCCGTAGTCGTCGCCCAGCCGGATGAACGCTTGCCAAAGGGGCCGATCGAACATAAGACGATCGAACAACTCCGCGGCTCCCCGCTTCCGCTCTGCCAACTGAAGCTCGACGAGCGCACGACCGACGACGATGTACGCCAACAGGAGATCGAACAACTCGCGGTCGCTTTCGGTACCGAACGGCGTCGCTCTTGCGAGAACGTCGCGATCCTCCTCCGCTCCGCCGGCGACGACGAATCGATAGAGCGCGTTCGCGGCGGCGCAATCCTCCTCTATGCCGCGCGCGACGCGTTCGACGTCGAAGGCGACGCCCAGACGATCTTCGACGCGTTTGGCGACGTCGGCGAGTTGTTCGCGAAATGCGTCCGAGACCCGCGAGATGGCCACGTCGGCGCCCTTCGTCTCCTCGTCGTTCGGGAGAGCGGCGCTTCGCAACTCGCGCGCGAACGCGGGCGCGAACGCTCTCTCGAGCGCGTCGTGCAAGGGTCGGAGTCGCATCTCCTCGAGCGCGCGCTCTACGGAGGGAACGGGCGCGCCTTCGAGTCGGAAGGCGAGCTTCCGTAGCTCCCCCTCCTCGTCGTTCTTCTCCCGGAAGTCGAGCAGCGCCTGATACTCGTAGCCGCCGAGCCCCGTCGTGTAGCCGCGCTCGAAAAGTTCTTTCGAGTTCCGAAGGCGCTCGAGCCCGGTGCGTTGATCGCGAAAAACATAGAAAACGTCGTCGCCGTATCGGAGTCCGAGCGCGTCGGCGACTTGACGCGAGACCAGCTCGCTTTGGTCGGCGCCTCGCTTGAGCGCCTTGCCCGAGGAGTGTTTGACGAACCCCTCGGCGTAGTGGTTCGAGTTGTTGTAGAGAAAGAGAGCGCGCTCCCCGCCCCGCCGATTCGAGTACGCGAAGACGTTATGATTCACGTCGCCGTTCGGCGCGATGAAATCGTACAGCTCGAACTCGTCCGATTCGCTGAAGAGAGGGCGACGCTTGAGCAACGGAAATATTTCCCGCTCGTGGCGCTCGACGAGATGGGGATCGGGCCATTCGTCGTAGTACGCCTTGTAGTATTCCATGCCGTACTTCTCGGCGAACCCCTCGACCTGTCCGTGGCCGAACATCGGGAGCCCGGGCATCGTCGCCATCGTCGCGGCGACGCCGAAATATTTGTCGCCCTTTCCGAACTGATTAACGGCGGTCTCCTCGTCGGGGTTGCTCATAAAATTCACGTAGCGCTTGAGGATGCCGGGGTCGAACTCGATCGTATTCTTGACCACTTGCTTGTAGCTTTGGTTGTCCTCCTTCATCATCATATGCATGAAGGCGCTGTTATAGACGCGGTGCATACCGAGCGTGCGAACGAAGAACCCCTCCATCAGCCAGAACGCCTCGGCGAGCAGCAACGTGTCGGGCGCCTCCTTGCCGACGCGCTCGACGACCTCGCGCCAGAACTCGACGGGCATCGCGCGGTCGAAATCGGCGCGCGTCATCGAATAGTCGGTGCGAGAGGGGATGGCGCCCCCCTGCCCCGGCTGCGGAAACCAGAGTCGTTGGTAGTGCTTCTTCGTAAGCGTCATCGCCGCGTCAAATCGGATGATCGGAAACTTCTTCGCGACCTCGACGATGGTTTGTATCAACGCCTCGCGCGTTTCGGGATTGAGAAGATCGAGTTGCGCGGTGTCGTTCCATGGCATGCTCGTGCCGTCGTTGCCGTGATAGACGTAGGTCGTCTCGCCCGTGTGGTTGTCGATGCGTTGGAAGACGACCGCCGCGTCCTCGCGTGAATAGTAGTTATCCTCGATTCGAATTTGCGCGCGTCCGTCTTCGGAAAGGTCGGGACCGTTGAAGGTGTAGTTTGGATAGGGGGAATCGTGGCGACGCATAAAAAGATTCGGTCGCTCGATCATCCACTTGGAAAAAACGCCCGTGTGGTTGGGCACCATATCGGAGGCGAGCCGAACGCCGCGTCGGGCGAAGCGATCGCGGAGATTGCGATACGCCTCCTCGCCGCCGAGTTGCGAGGCGATTTGATAGTCGTGGAGCGAGTAGGCGCTGGCGGCGGCTTCGGGATTGCCGCAATAGCGTTTCACCTTTTGCGACGCCGAGCTCCGTTCCCACACGCCGATGAGCCACAGCGCGTTAAAGTTCGAGCGGGCGATTCGGTCCAACTCCTCGTCGGGGACATGATCGAACCGATAGATGTCGCGTCCGTAAAATTTCGAGAGCTGATTGAGCCAGACGAACGCGTTCTTCGCGAGCATCACGACGTTGGGCATCCAGTCGAGGTCGTCGCTGTAGCGCTCGTCTTCGTCGTAGCGGAGGTCGGGCGTCGCCGTTCCCGCGCGGGCGGCGGCGAGCTCGGCGGCGGAGGGGAACGTCGGCACGGGGGGCGTCCCCTTGCCCGCGCCTCGGAAGAACATCGCCGTGTCCTCGCGGATCAAATCGCGGGCGGTGAGCAGACGTCGGAGAATCGCCTCGGGCAGCAGGTCGCGCCACTTCTCGTGGAAGTAGGCGAGTTGCTTTTCGAGATCGTCGCCGTTTTCCAACAGGACTTTCTCGAACGCGTCGATCAGCGGCAACCCTTCGACGCTCAGCGGCGGCTCGTTCTTGAAGAACGCCTTGGTTCGCTCCATCGTTTTCCTATAGTCGGTCGCGTCGAGCGGCGTCTCGTCGAAAAGTTCTTTGAGAGATTTCGCGGCGGGGTTGAGATTCTCGAGTCGGAGCGCGATCATTTCCTCGAGCGCGATTTGTCTTCTCGGAACGCCCTCGTCCTCCGCTTCGAGCCACGCCCTCGCGGATTCGCCGCGCCTAACGGGCGTCGGGGGGAATCGATCGAGGAAGGAGATCGCCGTCTCGTCGTAACGCGCCTCTCCCGCCGCCTTCCGTTCCGTTTGGAGCGCGCGCGCGAACGCGCCGGGATTGTCGCGCTCCTCGTAGGCGCGCATCGCGTAGTGAAAAATCTCGTGCAACAATCCGAGCGCGTTTATCTCGCCGGGCGTCACGCGCCGCTCCGCGCCCGTCTCCGCTCGTCGCTCGTTGATCTTCCGCGCCAAACGCCGCGCCGCCGCAAAGTCGGCGACGACGAGCGCGCCCCGCAAAGTAAAGAGGGCGTCGTCGATTTCGTAACGGTCGCGCGCTTCCCGCGCCACGTGCATTTCGTATGTCGGATATCCGCGGTCTTCCCGACCGCCGTTCGTATTCGTCGTCATTGCGTTCCGATTCCAATGGTGGATTCGACGCTCGCGCGCCGGTTTGGTGTATCTTATTAATATAGACGAAAAATAAATTGAAACGCAAACCGAGCGGCGCCTTATCGGTCGGAATCGTCGCCTCGTCGTTGCGATTTGGGCGGCGAGCGAATATCTTGTAAGGTTTCGGAAATCCAAATCGGCGGCGTATGTCAACCCCGTTAATGCGGCAATACTATAAGATCAAGAAGCGTCACCCCGACACGGTGCTCCTGTTTCGGATGGGCGACTTCTTCGAGACGTTCGAAGAGGACGCGAAGATAGCGGCGAAAACGCTGGGCATCACGCTGACGAAGCGCTCGAACGGCGCGGCGGGCGAGGTGCCGCTCGCGGGGTTCCCCCACCACGCGCTCGATTCGTATCTGCCGAAGCTCGTGCGCGCCGGCTACCGCGCGGCGATCTGCGAGCAACTCGAGGATCCGAAACAAGCCAAGGGCGTCGTGAAGCGGGACGTGATCGAAGTCGTCACGCCGGGCGTCGCCTTCTCCGACAAGCTCCTCGACCACAAGCGCAGCAACTATCTCGCCGCCGCCTATCTAAAAGGCGATCGCGCCGGACTCGCTTTTTGCGACGTCTCGACGGGCGAGTTCGCCGCGAGCGAGACCTCTTCCGAGGAGTTCGGCGATCTACTACGGAGCGTCGCGCCTCGGGAAATCCTCGCGATGAAAAAGCAATTCGAGGATATCGAGCGGCGCCTCGGCGCGGACGAGGATAAGCCGCGACTGACGAAAGCCGACGAGTGGTCGTTCGACTACGACTTCGCCGTCGAATCGCTGACCGAGCAGTTCGGGGTCGCCACTCTCAAGGGTTTCGGCGTCGAGGATATGCGCGAGGGGTTGATTGCCGCGGGCGCCGCGCTGAACTACCTCCGCGAGACGCAAAAGGCGAACCTCTCGCACCTTCGTAAAATCGTCGCCCATCGCCCGAGCGATTTTATGGCGCTCGATCGCTCGACGCGGCGCAACATGGAAATCCTCTCCGCGATGCGCGACGGCGGAAACGAAGGGTCGCTCGTCTCGGTGATGGATAAAACCGAGACGCCGATGGGGGGCAGACTCTTTAAGCTCTGGCTCTATTCGCCGCTTAAGCGCCTCGATCGGATTCTCGCGCGCCAAGGCGCCGTCGCCGAACTCGTCGAGCGGAAAGCCGCGCGTGACGCGCTCGTCGAGACGCTTCGCGAGATAGGCGATATGGAGCGACTCGTCGCCCGCGTCTGCACGGGCAGATCCAATCCGCGGGAGCTGACGAACCTCCGCGCCTCCCTCGCCCGTATGCCGGCGCTGAAGGAGGCGCTCGCCGAGGTCTCGTCCGAAACGCTCGCGGAGATCCGCGACGGACTCGATCCGCTCGAAGAGATCGGCGGGAAGATTAACGAGGCGGTGGTCGATTATCCGCCCGCCAATCTCGCCGACGGCGGGGTTATCCGGAAGGGCTATAGCGTGGAGCTCGACGAACTTCGCGAGATCGCCTTCAGCGGCAAAGATTGGATCGAGAATCTTAAGACGACCGAGCGGGAGCGAACGGACATCCCGTCGCTCAAGGTCGGTTTCAATAAAGTGTTCGGCTACTATATCGAGGTGAGCAACGCGCACAAGGCGAAAGTCCCCGAGAATTACATCCGCAAACAAACGCTGGTGAACGCCGAACGTTACATTACGCCCGAGCTGAAGGAGTTCGAGGAGCGGGCGCTGAACGCGGAGGCGAGCGCGGCGGAGCTGGAGGCGCGCCTCTTCGACGACGTTCGCCAATTCGCCGCGTCGGCGGCCGAGCAAATCCAAACCAACGCCCGACTGGCGGCGACGCTCGACTGTCTCGTCTCGTTCGCGCGCGTCGCCGCGGATTACGACTACGTCCGTCCCGAGATCGACGAGGGAACGAGGATCGACATTAGAGACGGGAGGCATCCCGTCGTCGAGCGCGTTCTCCCGCCGGAAGCGTCGTTCGCGCCGAACTCGGCGACGCTCGACAACGACGACGCGCAGATCGTCGTGCTCACGGGTCCGAATATGGCGGGCAAGTCGGTCTATCTGCGCCAAAT